>NZ_FAOZ01000027.1 GCF_001536285.1 Parafrankia irregularis
CGGCCGCCGCCACCGCTTCCCCACCAGCCGGCTACGCACCGCCGTCCACGCCCGTGACCACGGCACCTGTCAGTACCCGGGCTGCGACCACACCCGATGGCTGAACATCCACCACCTCACCGGCTGGGCCAACGGCGGCCACACCGACCTCGACAACCTCACCCTCCTCTGCGGCACCCACCACCGCCACCTCCACGACGAAGGCATCGTGCTCCGCAGAACCCCCGACGGCACCACCACCGCGCTGCTCCCCGACGGCCGCACCCTCACCCCCGCACCACCCGTCACACCCGGGGAACACCCCACCACCGCCCTCGCCGACGACACCGAACACGTCGCACCAGACGCCGTCACCACCCGCAACGGCGGCCGGCTCAACCTCGGCGAATCCCTCTTCGTACTCCTCCAGAACCACCCCGCCGCCTAGCGCGGAGATGCTGGCCGAGTCGGAGTCGCCCCTTTCGTCTTCGCGGGGTCCGGGAGACATCCCGGTGCGTTGCGAGGGGCGGGTTGGCCCGCTATGGTCAGGAACATTCGGATCGACGTCGATGTCGACATTGATGTCGGGGCCATTGTCCTCAAGGGAGCAGCCATGTCCGTCGACGTCGACCGGCGCGGTCCGGTCATGGTGGTCACCATCAACCGGCCAGAGGCGGCCAACGCGCTCGACGCGCCCACCATGTCGGGGCTCGGCCACGCGTTCGAGCAGGCGGAGAAGGACGACGAGGTGCGTGCCGTCGTCCTGACCGGTGCGGGTGAGCGGGTCTTCTGCGCGGGCATGGACCTGAAGGCGTTCCTGTCGGGCACCGTCGCCGACATCGACGGTCCCGGGATCGGCATCTTCACCCGGCGGGTGTTCCCGAAGCCGATCATCGGCGCTATCAACGGAACTGCCGTCGGTGGCGGCTTCGAGCTGGCACTGGCCTGTGATCTGCTGGTGGCCGCCGAGTCGGCCCGCTTCGGTCTGCCGGAGGTCAAGCGCGGCCTCATCGCCGCGGGCGGGGGCACCCGGCTGCCCCAGCGGATCCCGCTGCCGCTGGCCCTGGAGCTGGGGCTGACCGGTGCTCCGGTCAGCGCCGCCAGGCTGGGGGAGATGGGCCTGGTCAACAGGGTCGTCCCGGTCGCCGAGGTGCTGCCCGTCGCGTTGGAGCTGGCTGACCAGATCGCCGCGAACGGGCCACTGGCGGTGCAGGTCACCAAGGCGATGATGGTCGGCGAGCTGACCGCCGCCGACTGGGACGGCATCGCGGCGACCGTCGCGCCGGTGTTCGGCAGCGAGGACGCCAAGGAGGGGGCCCGCGCCTTCGCCGAGAAGCGTCCGCCGAACTGGGTCGGCCGCTGAGCCACGACGCTGCGTCCACGCTCCGTCCACCTGCCTGCCTGTCTGCCTGTCACGAGGAGGAGTCGCCGTGTCCGATCCGCGTTGGGTGACCAGGCCGGTTCCCGGCCAGCTGGCGGATCAGTGGCGAAGCCGCGGGCTGTGGGACGACACGCCGATGGGCGTGAAGATCGACGCGGCGCTGCGAGCCCACGCCGAGCAGACCGTCCGCATCCACTCCCAGGAACGGCCGTGGGCGGGGACGTTCGGTGACCTGCGGGCGCAGGCTCTGGCCCTGGCGGGCGGGCTGTCGGCGCGTGGCGTGCGGGAGGGGGACGCGGTCGCGTTCCAGCTTCCGAACTGGGTCGAGGCCGCGGCGGCGTTCTACGCCAGCACCTTCCTCGGCGCGGTGGTCGTGCCGATCGTGCACTTCTACGGCCCGAAGGAGGTCGGCTACATCCTGCGCCGGACGGAGGTCACGGCGTTCGTCACGGCCGCCGGCTTCGGCCGCCGTGACTACCTGGACGACCTCGAGAGCGTCTGCGCCAACGCGCCGTCGTTGAAGGTCGTCGGCGTGGTCGGAGCCTACGTCCGGCGGCTGCCCGCCGGTGCGGTCACCTTCGAGGAGCTCACCGGCGGGCCCGCGCTGGCCGAACCAGCCGCGCCTGACCCCGACGCGCCGGTGCTGGTCGCGTACACATCCGGCACGACGGCCGACCCGAAGGGCGTCATCCACTCGCACAACACCCTGGGAGCGGAGGCGCGCCAGCTCGGCGCGATGGGCGCCAACGGTGGGCTGCCGTCGCTGACCGGCACACCCGTCGGCCACTTCATGGGGATGATCGGCGCGCTGCTCATCCCGGTCCTGCGGGGCGACTCCGTCGACCTGATCGACGTCTGGGATCCGGCCCGGGTTCTCGCGACGATGCTCGAGTACGGGCTGACGGCCGGCTCGGGCGCGACCTACTTCCTCACCAGCCTGCTCGACCACCCGGACCTGACCGACGAGCATCTGCGCTACCTGCGGTTCGCCGGGCTTGGCGGTGCGGCGGTGCCCGTCGCCGTCACGGAGAAGGCGAAGGCCGCCGGGGTCTCCGTCGTGCGCATGTACGGCTCGACGGAGCATCCGTCGATCACCGGGTCGCGTCACGAGCACGACGAGCGGCTGCGCCTGCGCACCGACGGCGTCGCCCTCGACGGCGTCGAGCTGAAGCTGCTGGACGACGAGGGCCAGCCGGTCGCCGTCGGCCAGCCCGGCGAGATCTGGAGCCGGGGCCCGGACTGCTGCATCGGCTACACCGACACGGCGCTCACCCGCGCCACCTTCGACGCCGACGGCTGGTACCGCACGGAGGACATCGGCGTTCTCGACGCCGACGGCGCCCTGACGATCACCGACCGCAAGAAGGACATCATCATCCGCGGCGGTGAGAACATCAGTGCCGCGGAGGTCGAGGAGCTGCTGCTCAAGACCATGCCCGAGGTCCTGGAGGCGGCCGTGGTGGCGGTTCCCGACACCCGCCTCGGGGAGAAGCCGTGCGCGCTGCTGCGCCTGGCACCGGGATCGGCCGTGCGGGACGTCGACGACATCCGCGAGCTGCTGCTCGCCGCGGGACTCGGCCGCCAGAAGCTGCCCGAGTTCGTCGAGGTCGTCGAGGACTTCCCCCGAACCTCCACCGGAAAGATCATCAAGGCGCAGATCAGACGGCAGATCGCGCCGCGCTACACCGCGTAGGCCCCCCTGCTCGCGCGTACCGCCCGGACGTACGCGCGAGCAGGGGAGGCCTGGCTGCCTATGCTCGCGGCAGGCCGAGGAGCTGGCGGCCGATCAGGCCGCGCATGATCTCCGAGGCGCCGCCGGAGATCGTCAGGGCCCGACCCCAGAGGAAGTTGTGGTACCAGCGGTCGGCGACCGCCGCCCCGGCCTCGTCGATGGCGACCGACGAGGTGATGATGCCCATCGCGATCTCCGTCAGGGCGACGTTGGTCTCCGTGTAGGCGAGCTTGGCGACGGGGCCGTCGCTGGGATGCTCGTCGTCGACCAGGATCCGCTCCACGGTGTCGCGCACGATGAGCTTCACCTCCTCGACGCGGGCGAGCGCCTCGGCGAGGGTGGCCTGGGTGTCCTCATGCTCCAGCGCGGCGGTGCCGTCGGGGAGCCGGGCGGCGCGGGCCAGCGCGACCAGGTCGTCGAACATCCGCTCCAGCTGCAGCGAGTTCGCGCCGACGAAGGCGCGTTCGGACGCCAGCCCCGAGGTGACGACCTTCCAGCCGCCGTTCACCTCGCCGAGCACGTGCTCGGGCCCGAGGCGGACACCGTCCAGGAAGACCTCGCAGAACTCGGCGTAACCGGTCATCTCGCGAATCGGCCGGATCTCGATGCCGGGCAGGTCCATCGGGATGACGAACGCGGTGATGCCGGCGTGCCGGTTCACGGACGGGTCGGTGCGGGCCAGCAGCATGCCCATGTCGGCCCACTGGGCGTCGGTGCTCCAGATCTTCTGACCGGTCACGGTGAACCCGTCCCCGTCCCCGGCGGCGTCCGGCTCCGCGCGGGTGCGCAGGGAGGCCAGGTCGCTGCCGACATCCGGCTCGCTGAACAGCTGGCACCAGACGTGCTCGCCGGCGCGGATACGCGGCAGCAGCTGGGCCTTCTGCTCGTCGGAGCCGAACTCGATGATGGCGTGGCTGGCCAGCATCACCTGGTCGAGCGGCCGGTAGACATCGCCGCGGATGAGCTCCTCCATCAGCACCAGGTCGTGCTGGGGGAGATGGTCCGCGCGGCCACCCCACTGCACCGGCCAGCCGGCACCGAGGAAGCCGGCCTCGTACAGGGCCCGCAGCCATTCCCGGATCGCCCGCTCCTCGTCGGCGTCCGCGGGGACCCGTACCCCCTCGCCCTGCATCGGCACGCCGTGCTCGGCGATGAAGGCACGGACCCGGGCGCGGTACTCCTCGAGGTCAGTGCGCATCGGTCCATCCTTCGGTGTCGGCGAGCGAGCGGGCGGCCGCTCGCGGGTTCGCGGCGAGGCGGGCGTCCTGGTGCACCCGGCGCTGGTAGAGGTGCAGGCCGTACTCCCAGGTGAAGCCGATGGCGCCGGTCAGCTGGAGCAGGTCGTGCAGGATGTGGCCGGCGCCCGAGCTGACGCTCAGCGAGGCGAGGGCGACGGCCCGCCGGATCCGCCGCGCCCGTGCCTGCTCCTGCGCCTGTGACGGCGCGTGTGACGGCGCCTGCTCCTGCGACTGGGGCTCGGCGTCGAACTGCCGGGCCGCCTCATGGACGAGCAGCGCCATGCCGCGGACCCGCACGGCGTGGTCGGCGAGCCGGTGCTGGACGGCCTGGAACCCGCCGATCGGCCGGCCGAAGGCCTGGCGCTGGCCGGTGTAGGCGACGGTGCGGTCCAGCGCCCGCTGGGTGCCGCCGATCGCGTCGGCGGCGAGGAGCAGCTCGTACAGTGCGTCGGCGTGAACCGGTGCCGCGATGCGCTGCCCGCGGCCGGCGGTCACCGTGACATCCGCGCAGGTCCTGGTGATGTCGAAACCGTGCCGGGACGGTTCGCCGCTCCAGTCGCCAGGGTCGGCCAGGAGCAGTAGCTCGTCGCGGGTGCGGTCGAGGAGCAGCAGCGCGTCGGCGTCGGGTCCGCCGTCGACCAGCCGGGCGGTCCGACCGTCGGGACCGAGCCGGCCGAACGCGCAGATGCGTGCGCCGGCGGCGATGTCGTCGAGCAGCCCGCCCACGACCGGATCACCGCCGGTGCCGGTGGCCCCTGCGGTCTGCGCGGTCTCGGCGCTCTGCGCGGCCTCGGCGAGAGCGTGGGCACTCGCGGTGAGCCCGGCGAACGGGCTGGGATGCAGAGCGGCTCCGAGCTCCATGGCCGCGGTGACGGCGGCGTCGACCCGCAGGCCGAAGCCTCCCCGGGCCTCCGGAACGCAGAAGCCCGGCAGGCCGAGCTCGGCCAGGGGCTCCCACCGCTCACGCCAGGTGGTCTCGACCGTCGACGGAAGCTCCTGCCAGACGGTCCCCAGGGTCCCGCGCAGGGCGTCGCGAAGCGCGACGATGTCGTCGGAGGCGAAGGTGGTAGTCAGAACGGCGTCAACTCCTGTGCCTTGCCGGCTGCCGAGGCGTACCAATCTCGACATTGGTGTCAACATTGATACTCTTGCGCCCCGATGCCCCCCGTCAAGTCGCGGTGGCGGCCAGGCCGGCCCCGGCAGTCGTGATGTCGTCGCTCCAGTGACCGCTGCCCACCGAGGGCTGAGCGCACGCCAGGCCTGCCAGGGACGGTGCCGAATCGGCGCTATTTCACCGCCAACGGATTCAGGGGTGTCCCCACGCCGTTCGCGACCTTCAACGCCGGCGCTGCCAGGAGGAACTCATAAACTCCGTCGGCTGCGCAGTCCGCGGCGAGCGCCTCCAGGTCGAACATCTCACCGAGTGTCATCCCCATGTCCCTGATGAGGACGTAATGCACCGGCATGATGGCACCCGGATCGCCGGTCGGATACCGCTCGACCGCCCAGTTGTCGGCCGCCAGCGCCGCCACGTCGTGCTCACGAAGCCACTCGCAGCACTCCAGGGTGAGGCCGGGCTCGCCGCTCATGAACTCGGCGGCCGAGCCCTCGGTGAACCGCCGTGTCCACCCGGTACGCACGAGCAGGATGCTGCCGGGTGCCAGGGTGACGCCCTGGCGGTCGAGGGTCGCGTCCAGTTCGCCTGGGCTGATCCCGTGGTCCGGCGCCAGGCAGTCGACGCCGTGGAAACGCGCCACGTCCGCGAGCACGGCCGGCCCGATGACCCCCCGCGCGATTCGGTCGATGGCGAGCCTGTCAGCTCCCTGCGGGGTGATCGACGACGCGGGCACTTCGTTGTAGCAGAAGCCGTCGTAGAAGACATGCGCAAGGCCGTCCCACTGCGTGGCGCACTGCAACGGCATGACGATGAAGTCGTCCGCGAACCCCGCACCGTCGGGATACACGGACTGGCCCGTCATCGACATCAGATGGACGGGGTTCACCCGCCCGCCCAATCCGATCTGCGGGCCTTTGGAGGAGAGGGTGTACCCCAGATCGAACACACGTCCCGTCCGCGCCAGCGCCGCCCCCGCGGCGACCCGAGCCGGCGTGATCAGGTTCAGCGTTCCGATCTCGTCGTCCGCTCCCCAGCGCCCCCAGTTCGACAGGTCACGGCCAACCGCGCGGAAGTCCCTGGTCATCCTTTGGCGGGTGGCTCGGCGCGGCCGAGGGCGACCTCGTGACCGCCGAAGCGGGGCTCCACGACGGCGGACCAGTCCGGCCCCCGGCGGACGCTGGTGCCGCCGTCGATGTTGACGATCTGGCCGGTGATCCGGCTCGCGCGATCCGACAGGAGGAACACGATCAACTGCGCGACGTCGTCCACCTGTGTGGCGCCACCGAGCGGGCTGTTGGCGTCATAGCTCTCGTAGACCGGTGTGCCGGGCTGGACGAAACCCATGATCTCGGTCGCGGTGAGACCGGGGCGCACCGCGTTGAAACGGATACCGGCCTCGCCGTACTCGTCCGCGGCGTTGCGGATCAGGGCTTCGACCCCGGCCTTCGCGACGGGGTAGGCGCCGAAGAACGGATGGGTGAGGTGCCCCGCGATGGAGGAGAGGCCGACGAAGGAGCCTTTGCCGGCGCGGGCGAAGATCGGCACGGCGTGCTTCGCGAGCAGGAACGTCCCGATCACGTTCAGGCTGATGACACGCTCGAACTCGGAGACCTTCTGCAGGTGCAGCGGGGCGAGGGCACCGCCGCCCCCGGCGTTCGCGACGACACCGTCGAGCCCGTCACGCCACTGCGCCGCCGCCGCCACGACCCGCTGGACGTCCGACTCGTTCGTGACGTCCGCGACGTGCCAGGTCACGGCCTCGCGGCCGACCTTCGCGTTGATGCCCTCCGCGGCTGATTCCAGGGTTGCCTGGGTACGCCCGCAGATGGTGACCCACGCACCCTCGTGGGCCAGTGCGGCCGCGATCCCTGAACCGATCCCGGTCCCGCCGCCGGTTACCAGGATGGAATGCCCCTCGACCGAGCCAACCATGTCGCCACCCTCCGACCCGGAAACCAGTTGCCGCCGTACGACGACAATGACGGCCAGACCGGGAGCTGGCCGCCGCCTTCGACTGTTTGACTATTTGACGTTTACGTTCGTGCCGGTGCCGGTGCCGGTGCCGGTGCCGGTGCCGGTGTGTCTTGTGACGACCGTGGCGCTGTTGTCGGCATAGGTCACCTCGCGGGCGATCAGCCCGTCGCGAAAGGTGACATAGATGGCCATCGGTGTGCTGGCGAGGTAGTCCGACGACGGATCGTCGACGGAGTCGGGGTACATCGCCGCCGCGGCCGGGCCACGAAGCACCATGCGCATCAGGCCGTCCGCGGCGATGGTTCCGGTCACCGCGTCGACGGCGAGATGGTCCCAGTCCATCCACAGCATGCGATAGGCGCGGGCCAGCCCGGCGGCGAAACCGGCCACGAACGCGTCGCGCCCCTCGCCTGTCAGCCCGCCGGCCGGATGGGACCTGAGTACGAAGTCCGGCGTCACGGCCGCGCCGAGGGCCTCGAGGTCACCGACGATCTCGGCGGTCACGCGGCGTTCCAGTACAGCGAGCATGGCGCGCTCGCGATCGTCCTGGGCTGCCGCGAGCCGGTCGCGGAGCCGGGCGATCGATGCCGCTGGGTCAGTGTCCATCCATCATCCCGGGTCCTGTTCCCTTCCGGATCGCCGGCGAGCGGTTGTCGCGAAGGGCTACCACTGGCTGGGGGCCGGTGCCGCGCGCTCGGAGGGCGTACGCGACAGAGCTAACCATTTGACCGACCATGTTACAAGTGGCACTTGATGTCCTACCCTTCGATGCCCGCGGACCGGCCGGGTGGGAGGAGGGGACGTCCGAGGTGAGACAAAATTGAGATTATGTGCCACCATGTCACGCATGGGTCATGGTGGCGCGGCACGGCCGCTGCGTCCATGCGCCCTGCCTGACGAGGTCCTGTCTGACGAGATGCCGCTCCGCCGCGGCGGGTGTGCCCCTGCCCGCCGGCATCGGCACCGAAGCGGCGCTCGTCACCGGGATCGAGTGCATCAGTAGCCGCAGTAGCTGTGCAGCGGCCGGCCGGCGCAGTCTCCGCCAGTCGCCAGCCGCGCCCATAGCTCTTGAGGGGATGAGCCAGATGGCACCGAAGGACATCGGAGCGCTGCGCGGCGCGGACGAGACTCTCACCCACCAGATCGTCGACACGTTCGCCACGGTGTCCGAGTCCGACCTGGCCTGGACCGAGAAGATCTGGGGTTCGCTCGCCAGCGTCGACGGTTCGCTGCAGGTCGACTTCGGCCTGGGGAAGTACCAGAACCGTGGCATCATCGACGGTTTCGCCGGCGTCTCCCGGGGCCGCGAACAATGGACCGTCCGGGGTAGCCGCGAGCTGCGCACCGCGCCCGAGCTGATGGGTATCGGCCCGATCGAGTACGAGATCATCGATCCGCTGACCAAGGTGCGGTTCCGGCTGGCGGAGAACGACATCCAGCCGATCTCCTTCGACCTGGTCCTGTCCGGGGTGACGCAGCCGTTCTTCGAGGATCGCAACCTCGTCCGCAACCGGCACACCGGCCGCGTCGACGTGAACATCGTCCGCTATCACCAGGGTGGCTGGGCTTCCGGCACGGTCACCGTCAACGGTGAGACGTACGAGGTGCGCCCGGAGACGTGGTTCGGCTACCGGGATCATTCCTGGGGTGTGCGGCAGGCCGTCGGCGCCGCCCCCACCGATCTCGCGCCACGCCGCTCAGCCACGCCGAAGCCGGGCGCCGCCCCGGTGAAGGGGCTCATGAAATGGGCGCCGGTGTTCCTTCGCCGCGCCGACGGAACGTACTACGAGACGGCCATCTTCATCGCCGGCGGAGCCTGGGGCTACACGTCGGCCTACGTGAACGAGGCGGGCGGGCGGCAGAACGCGGTGCGCCACGCCGAGCCGCACATGGCCTACGACCCGCGCACCCGTTTCGTGAAGGGTGGCGAGCTGCACCTGACCATGGAGTCCGGTGAGCAGCGGGTCATCGAGGTCGAGGCGCTGGGGGAGTCCGGCTTCTTCCTCAAGACCGGGCTCTACGGCGAGTGGAAGGGCCAGATCCACGGAAGCTGGAAGGGAAAGCTGCACCTGGACGGCGAGTACATCGCGGACTGCTGGTCGGACGAGTCGCTGCGCGAGCTCGGCCAGTTCCGCGACACGCCTGTCCGGGTCCGGGAGGGAGACGCGGTGGGTTACGGAATCATGGAAAGCATCATCGGCGGTGAATGGCCGGAGCTCGGCCTCACCGCCGACTCGGACCACCAGGTGTCGTACTCATGACGACGGCGGCCGTGACCGAGACCGAGGGCGACTTTGTGCGGCGGATCAACGTTCTGGACCCGGAGTTCTACGTTGATCCGTGGGATGCCTACCGGTGGTTAAGGGAGCAGGCGCCGGTCTTCTGGGATCCGGTGCAGCGGCTGTGGGTGATCTCCCGCTTCGAGGATGTCGTCACCGTCGAGAAGGACGGGGTGCGTTACTCCTCCTACGAAGGCTCCCGCCCCCACATCGACCTGCGCGAAGAACTGTCCATGATCAATATGGACGACCCTGGCCACCAGGCGCAGCGCAATCTCGTCGCCAGCCAGTTCACCCCGCGCGCGGTGCGCCGGCACGAGCAGCACGTCCGCGACGTCGTCACGGAGATCCTCGACGCGGTGACCCCGCTCGGGGAGTGCGAGGCGATCGAGGCGATCGCCTCACGCCTGCCCGCCATCATGATCAGTGATCTCCTCGGCTACCCGAGGGACCAGTGGGAGCGGGTCCGGCACTGGTCCGAGCAGATCATGCTGCTCTCCGGCCAGACATCACCGGACGGGCCACCGCACGTCACACATCCGGAGATCCCCGCGCTCATCAAGGACTTCTACGAGGGCACTCTCGAGGTCGTCAAGGCCCGGCGCGCCGAGCCACGCGACGATCTCATCTCGGTGTGGGCGAACCGTCCCGACTGGAACACCAAGAAGGTTCTCGACGAGATCCTCCTGGTGCTCGACGGCGGGGCGGAGACGACCCGCACCGTCATCGGCACGATGATCCGCGACCTCGCCCTGCAGCCGGACCAGCGGGCCCTGCTGCTCGAGCGGCCCGAACTGCTGACGTCCAAGGCCGTCGAGGAGTTCATCCGGTGGGTGTCGCCGGTGCTCAACATGCGGCGCACCGCGACCGAGGACCACGAGCTACACGGCCAGCACATCCGCCGCGGCGACCAGCTCCTGCTGCTCTACCCGGCGGCGAACCGCGACCCGCGGGTGTTCGCCGACCCGGAGACCCTGGACGTCGCCCGGACCGCTCCCCGGCATGTGGCGTTCGGATTCGGCACCCATGTCTGCCTGGGCGCGCATCTGGCCCGCCTCGAGCTGCGGGTGATGTTCGAGGAACTGCTGCGCCGGATGCCGGACTGGGAGCTCGTCGACCCGACCGAGCCGAAAGTTCTCCCCGCCACCTTCACCCGGGCGTACGACCAGATCCGCATCCGGTTCACCCCGAGCTGACCAGCCGGCGGGGACGACAAGAAACAGGTGCACCATGCGGGACGACTACGGTCTCGAACGTTTAGCCGCGTGGCTGCGGGACCAGATGCCGGCAGCCACCGACGTCCGGATCGAGAACGCCGACCGGGTCACGTTCGGCTATTCGGCGGAGATCAGCGTGCTCACCCTCGCGTGGCACGCCGGCGGCGCCGACCACCGCCGGGAGGTCGTCCTCCGGCTCAGCCCGCGAAGCCCCGGGCTGCTCGAGCCGTACGACATGGAACGGCAGTTCACCATTCTGCGCGGGCTGGAGAACAGCGCTGTCCGCAGCCCGGCGGTGCTGTGGCTGGAGCCGTCCGGCTCCGTGCTGGGGCGCCCGTTCTACGTGATGGAGCGGGTGCCCGGCGAGGTATACGAGGACCGAATACCCGCCGAGCTCGACGCGAGCCCCGACACCATCCGCCGCATGTCGGAGGGGATCGTCGAGCAGATCGCCGCGATCCACCGGGTCGACCTGCGGGAAAGCGGCCTGGTCGCGCTCGGAGACGGCCGGACCTACCTGGACGACGAGCTCGGGCGCTGGGCATCCGAGCTGCACCGGGTGCGCAAGGACCGGCTGCCGGCCCTGGAACGGCTGCTCGACGTGCTGCGAGAGCAGCAGCCCGCGCCCTCGGAGACGGTCACCCTCGTGCACGGCGACGTGAAACCGGGGAACTTCGCCTTCGTCGACGGCGAGGTGACCGGCGTGTTCGACTGGGAACTCACCGCCCTCGGCGACCCGCTGGCGGACCTCGGCTACCTCGAACTGTTCTGGGCGACGCCGGTCTTCATCACCGGCCGGCCCGGGGCGCTCACCTTCGACGAGGCCCTCGCCTACTACGAGAAACTGACCGGCCTCCCGGTCCGGCACCGGGAGTGGTACAAGGCGTTCCAGACCTTCAAGACCTGCGTGATCCTGCTCGTCGGCGCGATGCTGTTCGACAGCGGAGCCAGCGACGAGCTGCGTTTCGCGCAGATGGGCCTAGCCATTCCGCATTTCACCCGGGCCGCGCTACACGACCTGGGCGTCGACGAGGACCTCGAGACCGGCCCGGTACTGGCCGGCCGCGAACGCTATCGCGAGGTCCGCGACCGCCTCGCCGCGGGTTCGTCCGCCTGAGTTTCGGATGGGGCTGCGGATGGTCTGCGGTGCGATCAACCCCGCAGTGGTTTCTGTGATGGCCGCCGTCCGCGCCGGATATCGCCCCATACGAACTACCTGACCGAGGTGGAGACAGACTTTCCTCCGGACGCGCCGGTAGGGAAGATTCCCGGGGTCGCAGCTCGCGCGACACACTGGCCGATTCTCGCACGCAAGTACGTGATGTGATCGCGAGTCGTTGGATCTGGCATGATCCGCGCATGGGGGACGGAACTGCCAGACCTTCGCTTACGGCCGCGCTGCGTGAGCCGGTCAAGCTGCTGATCTCCTATGCGGAGGAAGATCGGGATTGGGCTGCTTGGATTGACCACCAGATGGAGGACCTTCCCTGTGAGGTCCTCAACAGAAGTGGTGACTTCCTTCCGGGAGTGAACCGCCGGAGGGCGTCGCTGCGTGGATTGGTCGAGGCCGATGTGGTCTTGGTCGTGCTGTCCTCGGCCTACCTCGATTCCGGCTGGGCGGCGGATGTCGCACGGTTGAAGCGGCAGCGGGTCGGCGCACCGCGACTACGCGGTGTCGTGGTTCTGGTGCGGGTGGAAGACGGTGTTGTGCCTCCCGGGCCGCTTGGCCGATCGCGGACCCCGATGGTCGACTTGTTGAGCCGGAGCGACAGTTCGGCGGGCGCCGCCCTCGTATCGGTGGTCAGTGCTGCGATCGATGCGTCGCCTGTTACCCGAAGCGGGTCGCGGCAAGGCCCGTGGTGGCGTACTCCGCGAGGCAGAGGGAAAGGTCTGGTAGCAGCGGCGGTGATGGCGGGCGTTGCCGTCATCGTAACGATCATCATGCCACGGCTCACGGCCGGCGGTTCCCAGAAGTCGGGCTGTGGTGTGCGGCTCACCGAGGTCGGCGTGATCGATACTGGTGGTGCCCGGGTTTACGACGCCGTGACGGCACCGGACGGTCGGTTGCTCGCCCTCCGCCGGAACGATGGTGTTGTTTCACTGTGGAATGTCGCCGAACCCGCTCGGGCGGTCGAGGTGGGCGAACTCTATGTCGCCGGCGCCGGTGTGGTGGGTGGCATGGCCTTCGGTCGGGACGGTCGAACTCTGGCGGCGGTCACCGGTGATGTTGCGACCGTGGCGTGGTGGGATATTTCAGACCCGGCGGCTCCAGTTGTTTCGTCGACGATGGCCGGCCGGATAACCATCGTCTATACGATGGCGTTGTCCGCTGACGGTCGGATTCTCGCGATCGGCGGTCTGGCGGGGGCTGTGAAAGCCGTGGAGTTCTGGGACGTCACTGATCCGTCGAGGCCGTTCCGGGCCGGTGCGCTGGAGGACGCCGTGCAGGACGGCACCGTGGACTCGGTGGCTTTTTCTCCCGTCGGCCGGGTCCTGGCAGTGGCTGGTAGGTTAGGTGACTCCGCCGGGCTCTGGGACGTCACCGACCCTGCTCGGCCGGTGCGTCGGTCGACCCTCGTCGGTCGTCCGGCCAATCTCGGTGACATGGTGGCGGTGGCGTTCTCCTCGGACGGACGGACACTCGCGACAGCGGGTCGGTTCGGCGACGAGGTGACCTTGTGGGATGTGACCGATCCGGCACGACCACGCAGGCACGGGTCAGTCGTCGGATCCACAGCAGACATCGCCTCGCTGGCGTTCTCCTTCGATGGGAGGTTGCTCGCCTCGGCGAGCAACGGCAGCGACGAGATCGTGTTGATGACCATCGAGAAGGGCGTGGCGAGCCGGGCGAGCAGCATCGACACGGGCGAACAGGAAGCCGACTTCGCCGCGTTCGCTGCGGCTGGTTGCCTGCTGGTGACGGCCAACGCCGATCCTGTTGTGCGGCTGTGGACTGCAAGTCGGTGACGTCGGGTGGGCCGCGATACAGGAACCGGGCCAGAGATGGCGTCCGAGCCGCTGTTGGCTCATCGGGTTTTCTTCATCTCCTACACCAGAGCTGACCAGGCCTGGGCCGAATGGGTGGCCTGGGAGGTCGAGTCGATGGGCGGTAAGTCCATCATCCAGGTGTGGGATTTTGTTCCAGGCACGGTCTGGACGCAGCGGATGATCGACGGCGTGGCCAGTTCAGACCACGTGCTGGCACTGCTTTCTGCCCGCTATCTCACGTCGGTGTACGGCCAGGCCGAATGGGAGGACGCTCACCGGAAGGATCCGAGGGGGTTCGATCGCAAACTGATACCGATCCGGCTTGAGGACTGCGAGCGTCCGGGACCGCTGGGTGGGATCGTTTCCTTCGACCTGTTCGGTTGTGAAGCACACGAAGCCCGGCTGCGGCTGCGGGACAATCTCACGTCGCTGGTTTCCGGACGGTTGAAGCCGCTTGCACCACCACCCTTCCCCGGCCCGCGCCCCGCCCGAGGTGATGGGGCGCGCTACCCCGGAGATGGATTCACCGTCCCAGCCGCCGGTCTGTCGCGACGGAGAATTCTTTACACCGCCACCGCAGGTACTGCTGCGGCCATGGCCGGCGGCGCGACGGCCGGGATCGTCCTGGCCGGGGTGTTCGGCGGCGACGGCGGAGCCTACGAATCGACGCCGCCGTCGAGCATGCTCGCCGGTCACACGGCCGGCGTCACGGGGATTTCCTTCTCGCCGGACGGGCGTACGCTGGCGACCGGTAGCCAGGACGGTTCGGTGATCCTCTGGGACGTGGTCGACGCCGCAGCACAGGCGGCGCCTGCCGCGGTCGTCGCCACGACGTTGGACGGACACTCCGACGGCGTGAACGGGGTCGCCTTCTCCGCCGCGGGTGGGCTGCTCGCCTCGGCGGCTGGCGACGCCACCGTCGTGCTGTGGGACACCTCGGACCCGGTCCGCTCAACGGCCTTGGTCACGCTGATAGGGCACGAGGACGTCGTGTATACCGCAGTGTTCTCTGCGGATGGGCGCTTGTTGGCGACCGGTAGCTACGACGAGAAGGTGGCATTGTGGGATGTCACCGGGGCACTTGCATCTGCGGCCGGTGGCCAGGCGGTATCGGTGCGTCCGCTGGCCGTGCTGACCGAGCACACTTCGCCTGTGCCGGCCGTGTCCTTCACCTCGGTCGGGCGCACGCTCGCCACCGGCAGTTGGGACGGGAGCGTAATGCTCTGGGATGTTCGCGACCCGACGAGTCCGCAACGCCTGGCGAACCTGCGCCAAGGAGGCGGCTACGTGCACGCCATCGGGTTCTCGGGCGATGGACGACTGCTGGCAACGGGGATCGACGACCGAAACGCGACGGTCTGGGACGTCTCGAACCTCGCGAAGCCGACGTTCGTCGACCTCGCAGACCACACCAGCTCGGTCAACGCCGTGGTTTTCGCGCCAGACGGGCTGACGTTGGCGACCGGTAGCGGGGACGCAACGGTCATTCTCTGGGACGTCACTGCTCCGGACCGGCCCAGCAGAAAGATCATCCTGCCCACCCGATCCGGCGGGGTGGCCGCTTTGGCTATGGCGCCGGACGGGCGGACGCTCGCCGCTGGTACGAACGGCGGCGCGATGCTGTGGCGGCTACGTTGACCACTTTCGCGGGCTGACCGCCCCGGTCCGCACCGATCCCGCGGTCCGCGTTGGGCCAGTTGCGTGTGGTGGGATGTGTGGACAAAAAGATGCGCTGCGCTGTCGAATACGTGATCCAACAGAGCCAAGGCGTAGGCGTGGCGTCTCGCGACCACCACTACACTTGCGGTGAGATCTACTATGGATGTAGTGTGCCGTCGTGGCCAGTCGGCGGGATGACCTTCTTGACGCGGCGATCGGCCTGCTCGGGGAGCAGGGCGTTCGGGCGTTGACGCATCGCGCGGTGGATGCCGCCGCAGGCCTGCCCGCGGGGTCGACGTCCAACTACTTCCGGACGAAGGAGGCGCTGTTCGACGCGATCGTGGAGCGGGTACCGGCACGGGAGCGGGCGAACTTCGAGGAGCTGGCCGCGCACCTGGCGCCGCGGACGACGACGGACCTGGCGAAGGCCCTGGCCGCCTTCGCCCGTGACAGCGCGGGTCGTGAGCGGGCGCTGACCTTGTCCCGGTACGCGATCCTCGTCGAGGCTTCCCGTCGGCCTGAGCTGCGGGAGCGGCTGGCGGATTCAGGCGCCCGGGTGAACGCCTGGTTCACCACCTGGCTGCGCCTGGTGGGGTCGACGGACCCCGACCACCACCTCCATGTCGTCGGCAACTACCTGACCGGTCTCGTTCTCCACCAGTTGGCGATCCCCGACCCGGACTTCGACCCGACGGCGCACCTCGACGCGCTGCTGAGATCACTGATCCAGACCCAGCATGAGCAGGGCTCACAGGCCAGCGGCTCCTGATGAGCTCGGGTGCCAGGCGCCCGGCGCACCATGACCGATCTCGGTGCCGGGAACTTCCCGAACACCTTGTCTCGCCATGCCTCCGCGGGGTCGCGGCGCGGAGACCCCACCAAGCGTTTGGGAACAGACATGAACATCGACGACGCCTGGCAGGCCATCGACACCCAACGGCTACGGGTCGCTGATCTCCTGGAGGAACTGACCGACGAAGAATGGCGCGCGCCCTCGCTGTGCGGCGGCTGGACGGTGCGGGATGTGGCGGCCCATCTGACCCTGCAACAGACAGGGCCGGGCGCGGCGCTTCGCATGGCTGCCCGGTCACCGGGCGGGATGAAGCGGGTAATCCACCGCTCGGCGTGCCTGCGCGCGGAGATGCCGATCGAGCAGATGATCGCCGAGATTCGCGGAATGGTCGGTTCGCGAAAGCACAACGTGGGCGTCACCTACCGGGAAACCCTCATCGACATCCTGGTGCACGGCCTGGACATCGCCATTCCCCTCGACCGGCCCCTCGAGACATCCACCGACGCCGCGGCCGTCGCCGCCGACCGGGTCTGGTCCGTTGCCTTCCCGTCCTTCGGCTACCCCTTCTTCCCCAGGAAACGACTCAGGGGACTGCGACTCACCGCGTCCGACGCGGACTGGAGCGTCGGGGAGGGTGTGCCCGTCGACGGTCCCATGGACGCGATCCTGCTGCTGCTCACCGGCCGGACGGCCGCGGTGGAGTGGCTGTCCGGTGAAGGAACGCGGGTCCTGCGGGACGGGCTCGTGCCCACCCAGGAGCCCTGATGACACCCCATCGCCGCCGGGACGACTGAGCCACTTGTGGTGACCCGTCTGCATCTGTCACGGGGGGCAGATGCAGACGGTCGCCCGGCGGCTCAGTAGTTGCCGAGGCCGCCGCAGACGTTGAGGGCCTGCGCGGTGACCGCGCCGGCCGCGTCACTGACGAGATAGCGCACCATCGCGGCGACCTCGTCCGCGGCGACGTACCGCCCGAGCGGAACCCGGGTGGTGATCCGCTCGTGCACCTCCGTCGTCTCCACCCCCCAGATCTCGCTGTAGTGCTCCCGGACCTGTGCGGCCATCGGTGTCTCGACGAATCCCGGGCAGACCGCGTTGACGGTGATTCCGGTTCTGGCCAGTTCCAGGCCGAGCGCCTTGGAGAAACCGACCACGCCGTGCTTGGACGCCGAATAGGGCGCTGCGTGCACCACGCCCTGCTTTCCTCCGGTCGACGCGATGTTGATGATCCGCCCATAGGGCTGCCGCGTCATACCGCCGATGGTCAGCACCCGCTTGGTCACGAGGAAGACGCTCGTGAGGTTCGTGTCGATGACGTCGCGCCAGAGCTCGTCGTCGATCTCGGCGGTCGCACCGCCCCCGGGCCTGCCGGCGTTGTTCACCAGGATCTCGATCGGGCCGAAACGCTCGACACAGGCGGAGACCAGGCGGTCGACAGCGGCGGGCGACGTCACGTCGCAGGCATCTCCAGCGACCTCCCAGCCCTCCGCGGCGAGCTTCTCCACGGTGACGGCGACGGCCTCGGCGCGGCGCGAGCAGACGTAGACGCGGTGGCCCTCGGCGGCGAGAGCGCGGGCAGTTTCCAGTCCGATTCCACTGGTGGCTCCGGTGACAAGGGCGACCCGCCGGGCACTGGCAACCATGTCTGCTCCATTCCTTCGGACCGGTCCGGACCGGGCCGCGTCGGATCCGGTTCTTCGTGACCGGTGTCGGTCGAGCCGTTTGTAGGCGGGCCCGCTCAAATCGTGCTCAAGCCGCCTCCGTGATCGCCGGCCCGGCACTGGACGCAGCCATGGAGTGCGTTCCGACCGGCCTTCGAGAAACCAGAGCGATCGTGGCGTCGGCCGCGCTGGAGCGCGGCGGCACCACCCGAACGGCCCGAAAGTCCAACGCTGAGCCCCTTCCATCTCACGGCCGACGGTCAGGGACGCCGCACGTCCGAGTCGACGATGGAAAGGCTCACTCTGCGCGAGGAGCCGGCAGATGACACTGACAGAGCACGAGGAACGCACTGATCCGTATCCCCGCAAGTGCTACCTGCCGTTCATCCTCTACCCGCCGGGAATGCATCGCACCACCGGTGGGAAGGAGTGGCTCGAAAGCCACATCGACATGCACCAGGACGGCGGTGACTTCGTCCTTTACATCGGCGTCCCGTTCTGCCGCACGCGCTGCAAGTCGTGTCCCTACTTCGCGAGCCTGCTGCCCGAGAACGACTCCCGTGGCCGCGAGGAGAGGTACGTGGACGCGCTGGTGCGGGATCTCCGCCACTGGGCGTCGTACCGGAAGTTCGGCACCGGTCGCATCCGCACCATCTTCATCGGCGGGGGGACGGGCAGCATCCTGCGGACCAGCAGCCTGCGCCGCCTGGTCGACACCGTGCACGAGCTGTTCGAGGTCGCCGACGACGCCGAGTTCACGCTGGAGGGAAACGCGCGCGACTTCGACGACGAGAAGATCGAGTACGTCGCGCAGTCGAAGATCAACCGGTTGAGTCTCGGTGTCCAGTCGTTCCAGCCCGAGATTCTCGGGGTCATCGGGTCGCCGCACGCGGCCGAGGACAGTGCCCGGGTCATCCGGGCGTTCCAGGCCAGGGGCTTCCGCAACATCCAGCTCGACCTCATGTACAACATGCCGGGGCACACGCTCGACATCTGGAAGCGTGACCTGGAGACGCTGGCGACGCTCGACGTGCCGCACTTCACGATCTACCTCTACCGCATTCACCGGGACACCATCCAGGACAAGCTCATCAGCCGGGGCCGGCTCAGCGCGCCGAAGGACCCGGAGGGCCCGATGGTGAAGGCGATGTATCGAGAGGCCGTCGAGATAGCCGAGCAGATGGGTTACACCATGTACATGGTCGACCATTTCTGCAAGCCCGGCTACGAGAACATGTACAACCACTGGAACTGGAAGGTGTACATCGACACCCTGGCTGTCGGCCCCGGCTCCTACAGCTACTTCGACGGCTACCGCCTGGGCACCGAGACCGATGTCGAGAAGTACATCGACGCCGTGGAAAGCGGTGACTTCCTGATCAGCACCATCACCGACGAGCTCTCGCCCCGGGTCGAGCGCGAGCGGTACGTCGTCTTCGCTCTGCTCTACTACGAGATCGAGTACTCCTTCTACCGGGACAAGTTCGGGACGTCTTTCCTGGAGGACTTCACCGACGAACTGGCGCGGCTCGAACGCAAGGGACTCGTCGAGCTGACCGACGACCGGATGCGACTGACCCAGCTCGGGCTGATCTGGCACACCAACGTCATTCTCGAGTTCTTCAACCCGTCGTTCTGGAACGACTCGGACTCCCTGAACGAGCCGAACTGGTCCCTGAACGGCGTCATGGTCGAGGTCGGCGCGCACAGCCGCGAGTACTGGCTGGGCGACCGGGGCGTGACCTTCTTCCCGGCCGCGCCCGACGCGGACCCGACCCTCGCGACGGCGTAGGAGGCCGACGATGACCGACGTACGGGAACCCGAAGCGCCGGAGTCAGGCGCAGTGAGGGCCGGAACCCAGGACTTCCTCGCGTCCGCGACGGTGACGGTCGGCGCGAACATGCATGACATCTGGGCGGTGTGGGTCGATGTCAACGCCTGGAAAAGCTGGGACACCGGCATCGAGAGCACGAAGCTGCACGGCAACTTCAAGGCCGGCAACACCTTCACCCTCACCCCGGCCGGGGGCCAGCCGATGGAGGTCACCATCACCTCCGTCACCCAGGGGGAGGAGTTCTCCGACGAGACCGTCCTGCCGTTCGGCACGATCCGGACGAGTCATCGCATGGAGCCACTCGGCGGGCTGGTACGGCTCACCCATGAGGTCCGCGCGGAGATCGCCGAGGACGCGGTGGAGATGTTCGGGGTGAAGATCTGGCCGCATCTGCAGAGCGGCCTGTCCACCGCGCTCAACGAACTCGCCGAGATCGTGGCGAACTGAGGCCATCCGCGGTGTCTCCCGACAAGCTCGTGTCCCTGCTGGACCGGGGCACCCGCCCCGGCGTGTTCGGCGCCTGCGTCCAACACGCCGGGGCCACCCACACGGCACGTCAGGTGCGCGCGGCGGTCACCCGACGCGCGCGCCGGCTGCTGGACCACGGTGTCGCCGCCGGCGACCGGGTGCTGCTGGTCTGTGACCACGACCTGGATGCCGTGGTCACCCTGGCCGCGGCGAGCGCGCTGGGGCTGCGGGTGCTGATGCCCTACAACCTGGCGGCGGCCGCCGTGCCCGAGTGGCGGTCCATCGCGACCGCCGCCGGGCCGGACGCCGTCGTGCACCAGCGCCGTGACGGCGTCGGCCTCGCCGATCTGCGGGCGGTCTGTCCGCGCCTCGTCGGCCTGAGCGACCTGGGTGCCCTGAGCGACCTGGATGCCCCGAGCGGGCACGACGAGGACGACGAGGACGACGAGACGCTTCCCATCGCGTGTCCCGATCCCGTGGACGGATTCCTGGTCCTGTTCACCAGCGGCACCACCGGCGCTCCGAAGGCCATCAGCCTGAGTGAGGACGTCGTCGCCCGCCGGGTGATGGCCGTGACGGAGCGGCTCGCGTTCGGCTCCGACGCGCGGGTGTTCATGTCCGGTCTGCTCAACAACACGACCGGCGTCATCTTCTCCTTCGGCGCGCTGGCGCACGGCGCGACGCTGATCATCCCGGACGGCCGGGACGTCTCCACCTGGCCCGCGCAGGTCGCCCGGTCACGTGCCAGCCACATCATGCTGCGGCCGGTGGCGATGGAGCGGTTCGTGGCGGCCGTGGTCGCCGGCGGCACGGACCTGTCCTGCCTGCGGGTCGTCGCCTACGGAGCGGCTCCGATGCCACATCGGCTGCTGGAACTCGGCCGCCGGCTGATGCCGTGCGACTGGGTGCAGGGCTACGGCCTCAGCGAGACTTACGGCCCGTTCTGCTGGCTCGACGAGACCGCGCACCGGCAGCGACGATTCGAGGACACCTACTGCGTCGGACGGCCGGACCGCACCGTGGGGGTCCGCCTCGAGCCACTGCCGGGCCATCCCGACGGCGTGGGAGAGATCGTCGTGCGCGGCGACCTGATGATGGACGGCTACCTCGACATCACGACCGGTCGCCTCGACCCGCCGGGTCCCTGGCTGCGCACCGGCGACATGGGCGCCTTCGGCCCGGACGGTGATCTGCTGCTCAAGGGCCGTATCGGAACCAGCGTGCTCAGCCAGGACGGCCACCGCATCTATCCGGAGGAGGTCGAGACCGTCCTCGCCGGCATGCCGGGTGTCGGTGAGGTCGTCGTCGTCGGCCTGAGCGGCGGCGGCGAGAACGATCACACCCGGACGCCGGTCGCCTGCCTGTGGGGGCCTGTCACCCACGACGGCCCGGCGGCGCTGCGCCGGGCGACGGCCGAGTTCCTGATTCCCCGGCTGAGCAGGGAGAAATGGCCTGATCTGATCTACGCGAGCGCGGATCCGTTTCCCAAGAGCGGAAACGACAAGATCCTCCGTGCTGAGACCGAGCGGGCGATCGACCGGCAGGCGCTGTTCCCGCTCTGAAACGCCGCGTTCTGAGCGCAGGCCCCCCGGAGGCCCTGTGCTCCGGGGCCCTGTGTTCCGGGGGCCCACGCTCCGACCGCTCACCGTCGACCAGACCAAGCCCGTCCTGAGGGAGACCAGCCGTGCGATATCACGCCAGCCACTCCATCGTCTGCGACACGCCTCCAGAACAGGTCTACGACGTGATCCGCCGCAGCCGGGACTGGCCGACGCTGCTTGAGCCGTGCCAGTCCGTCACCGTCCTGTCGGAAGAGCCCGACGGGGAGCACATCGAGATCTCCGCGCTCGTGGGCGGCGAACCGATGACCTGGCAGTCCCACCGCCGGTTCCACACCGACCTGTTCGGTGTGTCGGCCACCGTCGTCGTGCCCATGCCGCTGGTGAAGGCGATGACCACCACGTGGCGGGTGATAGGAGTCAACGCCACCCAGTGCGTGCTGCTCCTGGAGCATGACTACGACCTGTGCGACGACATCGGCGGCCAGGTCGAGGGCGTGACGACCCATGATCAGGCCGAGCGGTTCATCGGGGCGGCGATCGACGCGAACTCCCGCACCGAGCTGGGTAACCTCCGTGGCGCGGCGCATCGGGCGGCGGCCGGGGCGGCGCAGGCGGATGGGGGAGACGCGATCGGACTGGACGGCTTCCTACGTCATTCGGTGGTCCTGCGGGCGGATCCGGACACGGTGTACGGGCTGATCCGCTCGACCGACTCCTGGCCCCGCCTGTTCGCCGCCTGCGTCGGCACCTCGGTGCTGGAGCGTTCCGATGACCAGGAAACGGTCCGCGTCGAGGCGGAGCAGGACGGAAGGCCGGTCGCCTGGAACACCCGCCGCCGCTACGTCGACTCCGTGCGGCGGGTCGAGTACGACCTTCCGGTGCCGATGCCCTTCCTGGAGTCGATGCACGGTGTCTGGCGGGTCGTGCCGCTGGAGAACGGCCGCTGCCTGCTGACGGTGGACCGCCACTGGCGGCTGCTGGCCGACGTCCGCGGTATCCGTGACGGGATCAGCACCCGGTCCGAGGCCGCGGCGTTCGTCCGTGACTTCGTCGACGGGAACGCCGCCGCCGAGATGCTCGCGATCCGGGCCTTCGTCGAGGAGAACACCGAAGCGCTGGTGTCGTTGACCAGCCGCTACCGCCTGCCGCACAGCCCTGACCGGGTTTTCGCGCTGCTGGCCGACATCGGTGGCTGGCCGGCGATGCTGGATCATCTCGACTCCCTGGACGTGCTCTACGACGACGGCGCCCACCAGGAGTTCACGATGAAGGTACGAACCGCGCCGGGTACGGCAGGGTCGGCCGGTGAGCTGGAGTGCATCCGCAGCGTCCGGCACTGTGACGAGCGGACGCTGTCGATCACCTACTTCCAGCCACAGCCACCGCCGGCCATGCTCCGCCATGCGGGCCACTGGCAGGTCCGCGGCATCGCGGGCGGCAGCGAGGTGATCTCGCACCACACCGTGGTCCTCGATCGCGACGGCTCCGCGGAGGTGTCCGGTGCGCATGAGCTCCGGCGGCGGAAGACCCTGGTCGCCGACCTGTTGGAACGCAACAGCCGGGCGACGGTGGACGCCTGCGGGCGGGCTCTGGACCGCTCCGCCGGCCAGCCGTGAGCAGGGCCGCCCCGGCCGGCGGGACGGGCGTGCCCGAAGCCACGGCGGCGAACGGCTCGGGTGCCACGGCCGCGGTGCCTGGCCTCGGCGGCTCGCCGGACGTCCGGCGAGCACGTCCGGCGCGGGTTCCCGCCGCCGTGATGGAGGCCTGCGGGTACTTCCTTCCCCGCCTCATGTTTCTGCAGGCCCGGTACGCACCGCAGATCCACTGGGGTGATGTCGCGCTGGCACTCGACGGCTTCGGGCTCACCGAGATCGATCTGGGCTCGGCCGGGTTCTGGGACGAGTGGAGGGCCCGCTGGACCGCGCGGGCCGAGGTCTACGTGGCGGCGGCCGTGGCCTCGACCACTGCCGCCGGGCAGGCCCGCGCCTATCGGGGTGCGGCCGCCTGTTACCACTGGGCGGAGTTCATGGACTTCGGTGACCGGGCCCGCAAACTGGGCCTGCGCCACCTGGTGCGGACCTGCTTCGAACGCAGCCTGACCAGTCCCGATCCGGCGCAGGACGGCCTCGGCGACCTGGGCGGCGACCTGGGCGGCGACCTGGGTGGAGGCGTGCGCCGAGAGGCGAGGGCCCTCCCGGCGGGGAGCGTTTCCGCGGAACCGGTGCCGTACTGGCTCTACCTTCCGCCGCGACGGGCGCGCGATGCCGATCGGCCGTTGGCGTGTGTCGTCCTGTCCAACGGGCTCGACTCGATGACGGAGGTCGAGATCCTCTCGTTGGCGGAGGCGTACCTCGACCGGGGGATCGCGGCTGTGCTGTTCGAGGGCCCGGGCCAGGGCCTGGACGCCGGTCAGACGCCCCTGCGCGTCGATATGGAGAGCGTCGTCGCGGCGCTGCTGGACGCGCTGCGCGCGGACAGTCGCCTCGCGGCCGATCGGATGGCCTTTCTCGGCGTCAGCTTCGGTGGTTATCTCGCGTTGCGGGTGGCTCGGACGCTCGGGCCGTCACTGCGATGCGTGGTCAACTTCTCCGGTGGCCCGCGTATCGCCCCGTTTGCGACCCTGCCGCGCCGGCTGCGCGACGACTTCCGCTACACCTTCGGCGGCGGCGAGCCGCTCGACGACGACGACATGCAGCACCGCTTCGACGCACTTGCGTTTCCGCCAGATCCCGCACCGCATACCCGGGTGCTCAGCGTCCACGGCGCGCTTGACGACATCTTCCCACTCGCCGACCTGGTGGAGCTCGACCGGGCATGGGGTACCGGACACGAGTTGGTGACACACGAAAGCGAAGCACACGTGTGCCTGAATATGATCAACCTGTGTGGAATCGAGATAGCGGACTGGGTGGCACACCACCTGCGGCCCGATCCGCGCTGAGTCGGATACCCCGCGACATGTTCCGTGCCGGCGCCCTGCTCTGTCGGTGTGGTGCCAGTCCTGTACCGCTGCCCCGGAGGATCCGGTGAACATGAGCCCACCGAGCCAGCCCCTGCCCGCGTCGCCGTCGGCACCTGCCGCCGCGGTCGGTACCAGGGTGTGGCACCGCTTCCGGATACCGGCGCGGCCGCCGTTCCGGTGGGACCATTCCCTCGATTTCGTCTGCGGCTTTCCAGCCACCCGAGGCGAGCAGGTCGTCGCCGGAGCGCACCTGGTGAAAGCCTGGCGTATCGACGGCTGTTTGCTCCTTACCAGGATTGGCCCGTGGCCGGCCGACGACGAGGGCGCAGGCGCCGACCCTGGCGGGGGCCCGGGTGTGGGCGGTGATGGTCCCGGTGTCGAGGTGACTGTCGCCGCGCCGCATTCGCCATCCGAGGACGTTCTCGACGCGCTTACCGACCGGCTGCGTTTCTACCTCTCCCTGGATGACGACCTGACCGCCTTCGCGGCGGCCGCGGCGGCCGATCCTCCGTTCGCCCGGGTGGAACACCGTCTGCACGGTTATCACCAGGTCAAGTTCCCCTCGCCGTACGAGAACATCGTGTGGGCGATCCTTGCCCAGCGGACCCCCATCACCGCTGCCCGTGCCGTGAAGCTACGGCTGATGCAGCACCTCAACCCGCCGTTGGCGGGCTTCGGGGCCGAGGTGACACCGTTCCCGAGTCCTGACCAGCTCGCCGAACTCCCGCTCGAGGTTCTCACCGGGATCCTGGGAAACAGCCGCAAGGCGGGGTACGTGTCCGGCTCGGTCCGGCGTCTCCTGGAGATCGAGGAGACGTTCCTGCGCACCGGCGACGTCGACGAGGTGGAGCGGTTCCTGCTGTCGCTGCCCGGAATCGGACCGTGGTCGGCGACGTTCGTCATGATCAGAGGGCTGGGGCGGATGGAGCGCCTGCCCACGGACACCGAGCTGCTCAAGGCCGGCCGGCGGGTGTACGGCGCGGAGGTGTCCGCGTCGGACCTGGTTTCCCTGGCGGCGCCGTACGGCGCCCAGGTCGGCTACTGGGCGCACTACCTGAGGGCGGGCGGATGAGAGGGCTGGACGGGGCACCGGGCTCGGAGTGGGCGCAGGCCGACATGCCTCCCCAGGTCGGCGCGGGCGAGATCGACCTGCAGGCACCGCCGGAGGACGGGGTCCGGAAGTGGCTCGTGGCGGCGGCGACCGAAGCCGAGGTCGCGGCACTTCCGCGCGACCATCCGGCGCTGCTCGCGGTGCTGATCACGGGAGCGGGCAAGACCGCCGCCGCCGTCGCTGTCAGCGCGGCGCTGGCCCGGCTCGACGACCCGACGTCGATCGGCGTGATCAACGTCGGTACCGCGGGCGGGCTGGACGAAACCGGTGCCCGGCTGCGTTGGCCGAGTACGGCCTGGGCCTGGGACCTGGATGCCGCGAGCCTCAACGCGCTCGGCATTCCGGTGCGCGGCCAGCTCGCGCTGTCCGGTGGCGACGGATCGGTGATCGCCACCGGCGACCGTTTCGTCGCCGGTGGATCCCTGCGGACCGCCCTGCAGGCGCGGGCCGCGCTGGTGGACATGGAGTGCTACTCGGTCGCCGCGGCCTGCCATGCCTTCGGGACGCCGGTTCGTGCCGTCAAATGGGTCTCCGACGCCGCGGACGAGTCGGCGTCGGACGACTGGGGCGTCGCGGTGCCGCGCGGGGCCGCCGTTCTCGCCGAGGCCACCGTCGACTTCCTCGATCGTTTCCGCCCGCACCCGGCCTGACTGGTCGGGATCGCCGGCATTCCCGCCGGTGACGGATATCCGACAGGAATGGGCTGCGTTGTGTTGTTCCTGTGCCGAGCCGGCCGGCCGCAGGCACCGCTAAACCAGTGCCAGGAGTCCGGCGGGCGGAGATTTTCCGCCATCCGGCTATTCGGTCCGATGGTCGCGGTTCAGGTGCGGACCACCCCGTTGACCAGAGCATTCTTCGGATCGGTGCCCGGAGCAACGGCCAACACTCCGCAGTCCGCGGGACGATACATCTACCGCAGCCAAAGGCCATCGCGCTCCGTTTGCGGCCACAACAACCTTCAAGATCCCGGTTGCTGTGATCCAGGTCATGTTTGCCGAGAATTCAGCGCTGGCGCGAGGCTTACTCCGGCAATGCGGAGGGGTTAGGATCAACTTCGAGAGGGGGCTGGGATCCTGAACCACGGGGCTGGGTATTATGGTCGGTTGGAGATCTCGGGGGAGGACCTTCTACATCGCTGTAGATGGTTGTCTGCCGGCATTCGCGCGTCGCAGGGGATCGGTGCGGAGCGGCTTCCCGTTCTCGTTCGGCTCCAGCGCCAGACGACCTGGCCGGGTGCGGCGTGCTCCACGCCCGGGCCATTACCTTCTCCGTCGGTCGGGGGTATTCCGCTGATTCCCCATGTCAGTTTCAGTCAGTCCCATATCTAGCGACACGAAGCCCGCGGCTCCGCCCGCACGCGTCGTGTCCGATTCGGACGGGGGCGATATGAAATTCAAGGTACTCGGCCGTGTCGAGATCGCGAACGGCACCGCCTCGACAGCGCTCGCCAGGTCGAAGATCGGCCATATGCTCTCGTTGCTCCTGGCCATGAACAACGAGACCGTCAGCGTGGACATGCTGATCGACGAGCTGTGGGGGGAGCAGGTCCCCCGCAGCGCGCAGGCCACGCTGCAGACCTACGTCTATATGGCACGGAAGATGTTCACCGAGAGTCTGCGGGTCCCGAACGCCCAACGCCTGCTGGTTACCCAGTCGCCCGGTTACATGCTCGCGGCCGACCAGGACGCGATCGACTCGGTCGTCTTCGAGCGCCTGGTCCGGGAAGGCAGCGAGAGCCTGGAGCGGGGTGACCCGGAATCGACCGTCGTCACGCTCACCGACGCGCTGAAGATGTCCCGCGGGTGCCCGTTCGCGGGCATGCCGACCGGGACGGCCCTCAAGGCGCACGTCACCTATCTTCAGGAACTCCGCCTGACCGCTCTCGGTCTTCGCATCGATGCCCGAGAACAGCTCGGGCGGCACCGGGACATCATTCCCGAGCTACGTTCCCTGGTGGCCGAACACCCGCTCAACGAGGGATTCCACGCCCAGCTGATCAAGTCGCTGCTGCGCTGCGGTCGGCGGGCGGAGGCGCTGCAGGCCTACCAGCGACTCTGGCAGATCCTGGACGCCGAGCTCGGACTCCAGCCGACGCCCGAGGTCCAGCGGCTGCACCACGAGGTCCTTGGGTAGGTCGGGGCAGGCCGGCCCGGCCCGCCGGGGCCGGGCCCCGGCCCTGGCGCGGTGCGGCCCTGGCGCGGTGCGGCCCTGGCGCGGTGCGGCCCTGGCGCGGTGCGGCCCTGGCGCGGTGCGGCCCCGGCGGGCGACCGACATTCGGCGAAGGCGCAGTGTTCTTTTCGGATCGTTCGGGCAGGCCGGGCACGCCGGCCGCAGCGATCACGCTGTCAGCGGCGCGCCCGATCCGCCCTCGGCGGTGCTCAGGCCAGGCAGGTCGGCAGACGCCCCCGGTTGTACGCCACCATCTCGGCGAAGACCGGCCCGACGTCCAGCGGCGGAGCGTCCGGTCCTCCGACCACCTCGGCGTACGCGCGGTGCAGGTTCCCGACCACCCGCTCCGGGTCGAGCAGGTGACCGAACTCGCCCGGCCCTGCCGCGCGGGCGGCCCGGCTGATCGACCAGCCGGCCGCGACCCCTTCGGCGGCGATCTGTTGAATCCAGCGCAGGTACGCCACGTTCTCGGCGAACACCTCCGGCCCGGCGACCGCTCCGTGCCCGCAGACGACAGTGGCCGGTTCGAGGGCGCGCAGACGTTCGATCGCCGTGAGCGATCCCGCTACCGAACCCATCAGTGTGAACGGCGTGCAGCCCGACAGGACGACGTCGCCGGTGAACAGGACCCGCTGTTCGGGCAGCCAGGCCACGATGTCGTTGCTGGTGTGCGCCGGCCCGACGTGGATCAGCTCGACGCGGTGCCGACCGACCGTCAGCGCGACCCGGTCGGCGAAGGTGAGCGTCGGGGCCGGCACCTGGAGGTCGCCCCAGTCGACGTCCGGCCACAGGCCGGTCAGGGCGAGACCTGTGCTGGCCAGCTCCTCGGCGGCCCGCTCGTGCGCGATGATCTCGGCCGCTGGTCCGAACACCTGATTGCCGAACGTGTGATCGCCGTGGTGATGGGTGTTCACCACCGTTCGGCGCGGCCCCGCGCCGAATCCGTCGACGGTCTCCCGCAGCTTCCGGGCACGGTTCAGGGTGGCGAGCGTGTCGATGACGACGACCCCGTCGGGGCCGACGACCAGGCCCGCGTTGCTCACACACCACCCACCGGGCAGCTGGGTGTAGGCGTAGACGTCCTCGGCGACCTCGACCAGCTCTGATCTGGTCGAGGTCGCCGCTGCTGTCACGGCCGCGCCGCCACGGGGGCGGGGAGCTCGCCGGCCCCGGGTGCCCCGTTCACGAGGTCGAGCAGGTCACGTGGGGTCTGCATCTCGAAGATGTCGGCGTCGGGAATACGCACGCCGTACTCCTGGGCGATGCGTGCGGCCGCCTCCATCAGGGCCAGGGAGTCATACCCGAGTTCGGTGAACTCGGTGTCCGCCAGGTCGGTCGACGCCACCTCGGCGATCGGTTCTCCGGCGACCGCCACCAGCAGGTGGCACAGCTCGTCAAGGGTCATGGCAGCCATGAACGTTCGTCCTCTCGGTGTCAGGGTGTTTCGCTGCCCGGTCGCGGGCTTCGACGGACGACGACGGCCGAGTTGAACCCCCACCGACCGCGCCCCAGCACCAGTGCATGGGCCAGGTCGGCTGGTCTCGGAGCGTCGCGCACGAGGTCGATCCGGTAGCTGTCGGGGACCCTGTCGGTGGCAGCGGTCGGAGGGATCAACCCGTCACGCATGGCCATCAGCGCGACGGCCACGTCGACCGGTCCGCCGCCCGAATACAGCCGGCCCGTGACCGCCTTCGGCACGGTGACCGGGACGCCGCACGCCCCGAACAGCTCGGTGATCGTCTCGGCCTCGCTGCGGTCCAGCTCGGCGACGCCGGCGCCGTCGGCGAAGACCACGTCGACGTCGGCCGGGCCGATACCCGCGTCCTCGAGCGCCAGCAGTGCCGCGCGGCCGAGCGCGGGCCGCCCACCCGACCAGGGCGGCGGGTCGAAGGTCGACCCGTAGCCGGCGATCTCGCCGTAGAGAGTCTGGGCACCACGAGAGGCAGCCGTGCCGGCGTCCTCCAGGACCAGAATCGCCCCGCCCTCGCCTGGCACATATCCGCGTGCGTCCGTGTCGAAAGGCAGATAGGCCCGATCCGGATCGGTGGCGGTACTCACCTGACCACCTGAAAGCTGGGCGGCCCATCCCCACGGATCGAGGGCCGAGTCGGCCCCGCCGGTGAGCATCATCGGCGTCCCGCGCCTGACGGCCCGGCAGGCATGACCGATCGCGTCCAGCCCACCGGCCTGCTCGGCCACCAGCGCGCCGCTCGGGCCACGCAGCGTGTTGCGGATGGAGATCTGACCGGTGCTCACCGCGTAGAACCAGGCGAAGGACTCGTAGACGCTGACCGCGGCCGGGCCGGTCGTCCACAGCTTGCGGAACTCACGGTGCGTGAACTCGAACCCGCCGCAGGCGTTGGACGTGATCACACCGGTCTCGTAGTCGGTGTAGGTGCCCGGCTCGACCTTGGCGTCCCGCAGCGCCCAGTCCGCCGCGATCAGTACGAACCGGGTGGATATATCGGTCTGGACCAGCAGGCGGCTCGGCAGCAGCTCCGCCGGGTTCAACCCGGTGATCTGGCCCGCGAGCCGAGCCGGAAACCCGGATGTGTCGAACCGGGTCAGCTCGGATATGCCAGAACGGCGATCACAGACGCCCTCCCAGAACGGTTCGAGGCCGAGACCGCCGGGCGCCAGTACCCCGATCCCGGTGACGACGACGGCGCTCATGCCGGGGCGCCCGTCGTACGACGCAGCACCATGGCGCTCTGGAAGCCACCGAACCCGCTGCCCACCGTGAGCACGGCGTCCAGGCGCGCGTCGCGCGCGGTGATCGGAACATAGTCGAGGTCACATTCGGGATCACGTTCGTACAGGTTCGCGGTCGGTGGGATCACGCACCGGTCGATCGCCAGCGCGCAGGCGGCGATCTCGATCGAGCCGATCGCGCCGAGCGAGTGACCGACCATGGACTTGATCGAACTGACCGGTACCCGGTACGCGTCGTCTCCCAGGACCCGCTTGTAGGCGGCGGTCTCATGCCGGTCGTTCTGCCTCGTGCCGGAGCCGTGCGCGTTGATGTAGTCGATGTGCCCGGGGCCCACCCGAGCGTCGTCCATCGCCACCCGGATCGCCTCCGCCATCTCACGGCCGTCGGCCTTCAGACCGGTCATGTGATAGGCGTTGCAGCGCGAGGCGTATCCGGCCACCTCCGCGTAGACGCGCGCTCCACGCGCCCGGGCGTGCTCGTAGGATTCCAGCACCAGCACCGCGGCGCCCTCGGCGAGCACGAAGCCGTCCCTCGACCGGTCGAACGGCCGCGACGCATGCTCGGGATCGTCGTTCCGTGGAGTGGTCGCCTTGATCGCGTCGAAGCAGGCGACGACGATCGGGGTGATCGGGGTGTCCGCCGCGCCGGCCAGTGCCACATCGGCGCGGCCCTCGCGAATCAGCTGACAGGCATGTCCCACGGCGTCGATGCCCGATGTGCAGCCGTTGGAGACCATCGCCACCGGCCCCTGCGCGCCGACGGTCCAGGCGACTTCCGCCGGCATCCGGCTCGGTATCAGGTAGTCGAACATGTGGGGCGACACCGCGTCGTTGTCCACCACCCAGTCGCGACCGCCGTGAGAGACGGCGAGGTATTGCCGTTCCAGGCTGGTGGCGGCGGCGACGGCGCTGCCGATGCTGACGGCTATGGCGGCCGGATCCACGCGATCGACGTCCAGACCGCTGTCGCTCACCGCCTCACGCGCGCACACCACCGCGAACTGCGCGGCCCGGTCCATGCGCTGCGTCTCCTGCGCCGTCAGCCCGTCCACCGCCGGATCGAACGACGCCTCGGCGGCGACCTGGGAGCGGAAGGGCGACGCGTCGAACATGGAGATCGTCCGGGTGGCCGTGCGCCCGGAGGCCAGCATTTCCCAGAATGCCTCGCGGTCGCCGCCGCCCGGCGTCCGCACGCCAATTCCCGAGATAACGACCCGGCGGTTCACGTGCCCGCTCCACGGTCGCAGAAACCAGACCAGGGAACCATCGTCAACCTTTCCTTCAGGCCCGGCCGTCCAGGGTGCGAGCTGCCTCCCCGAAACTTCTCCGTCCGGTGCCACACGGTAGGTTGACGACTGGTTCTCGAACATCGCTGAGCGCCCGGTCGCGCACGAATCAGACGATCTCCGCCGCATCTTTGAGTGGAGATTGAGTACGGCCCCAGACCGCCCTGATAGGACGTCCTGAACACCTTTTCCACGCACGTCCAGGTATCTCGCGTCGGATGGAGGCAGCATGTCGTCGACACCGGTCGACCTCACGGGCGACGAGGCGGCGCCGGGGAGCGCCGCCGGACCACCCCCGATATCGGAAGCGGCCGCGGCCGAGGACGCCACACCTCCCGATCGCCAGGAGGCAGGTGCCGACGACCAGGTGGTGGGGCGACACGTATGGCTCGTCTCCGGCGTCGTCGTCGTCGGCGCGTTCATGACGCAGCTCGACGGTGCCCTGGTGAACGTCGGACTGGCGACCGTGGCCCAGGACCTCGGCGCGAGCCTTTCGACCGCCCAGTGGATTGTCAGCGGGTATCTCCTGGCCCTGGTGATCGGCCTTCCGCTGTGCGGATGGGCCAGCCGGAGAATCGGGGCGGGGTCACTGTGGCTGTGGGTGCTCACCGGTTTCACCGTGACCTCGGCGCTTTGCGCGGCAGCACCGGACATCGGCTCCCTCGTCGCCGCGCGCGCGGCACAGGGGTTCGCCGGTGGTCTGCTCCTTCCCGCCGGTCAGACAATCATCGCCCAGGTCAGCGGCAAGAAGCTGATGGGCCGAGTGATGAGTACCGTCGGAATGGCGCTCGTGCTCGGCCCCGCGCTCGGACCGACAGTCGGCGGCCTGCTCATCGCGCATGCGTCCTGGCGGTGGCTGTTCCTGGTGAACATTCCGGTGGGCGTCGTGGGCCTGTGGCTCGGCCGCAGGCTCATCCCGCGCGGTGACCGGGCGCCAGGCTCGAACTTCGACCTCACCGGCTTCGCCCTGATCGGTGTCGCCCTGCCCGCCCTCACCTTCGCGGTCAGCTGGTCCAGCGACCACCACGGACGGTCGCTGCCGCTGATCGCCATCCCCCTGCTGGTCGGAGCGGTGGCGCTCGCAGCGTTCGTCCGGCGCGGCCGGCGCGTCCAGACGCCGCTGCTGAACACCCGCCTGCTCACCAGGCGGGTGTTCGCCGCGGCCGCGGCGTCCAGCTTCCTCGCCGGAGTGATCCAGTTCGGCGCGCTGGTGATCTGGGCGCTCTACTTCCAGCTCGCGCGCGGGTACGACGTCGTCGAGACGGGCCTCGCGATGATCGGTTTCGCGGCAGGCGCCGCGGTGTTGCCGGTGGCCGGCCGGCTGACCGACCGGTTCGGCGGTGGCCCGGTGTCCCTCGCCGGCGGGTTGCTGACCACCGTGGCGTTCGTTCCGGTGGCGCTGCTCCCGGACGGCATCGACATGATCGTCATCGAGGGCTGTCTGTTCGTACTGGGTGTCGGCAACGCACTGTCCGTCGTTCCGTCCTCCACCGCGGCGTACGTCGCGGTGGAACCGGCGCAGCTCCCGGATGCCGTCACGATGATCAACGTCTTTCTCCGGCTTGGTGGCGCGGTCGGGGCGGCCCTGCTGGTCACGGTGCTCAGCTGGTCCGCGGGCACCGACGTCACGGCGGCAGGCAGCACCGGGAGCGCGACCTTCCACGCGCCGTTCTGGTGCCTGTGCGCGCTGTCGGGGCTGTTCGTCGCCTCGGCGAGCTGGCTGGTGGCATCCACGGGGCGACCGGCCCGGCGGTGATCGGACGTTGATCAGACGGAGATGATCCGGCGGACCGCCGCCGGCCCCGTTGTCCTCGGCGCCGGGTCACCCGAGGGGGCGGAGCCGGCGGCGGCCTCGCGCGCACCAGCCGCGAGCCGGGCGGTCGAAGTCCTGGGGCCGAACACGATGAGCCCGAAACGTTCCCGTCGAGGCGGGCGTGACGGGCGTGACGGGCGTGACGGGCAACCGCGAAGAATCAGGCGGTTGCCCCGCCGTCGACGCTGATCACCTGGCCGGTGATCCATCTGGCGGCGTCGCTCACCAGGAACGACACGACATCGGCGACGTCCTGAGGCTGGCCCGGGCGCCCGAGGGGCGACGGATGGGCCGGCGCTGCCCCGCTGTCGGCCGGCACGACGTCGGCCGGCACGGCGCCCGACGTCGTCGGGCCAGCCGTCGTCGGGCCAGCCGGGTCCGCCGGACCGATGCGCAGCGAGTTGACGGTGATACCGCGGGTACCGAACTCCTTCGCGGCGACCTTCCCCAACGTCTCCCTTGCGGCCATACTCGCCGCGAAGGCCGCCGAACCCACTGTCGGAGCCGCCACCACGGTGGAGGAGAGGATGACGATCCTTCCCCACTCGGCGAGGCGGCTGCTTGCCTCCCTCAGCAGGTGCACCGTGCCCCGGACGTTGACGGCCAGGGTCTGGTCGAGGACGTCGGTCTCCAGTTCGGCCACCAAACGTGCCGTGCCGTCGGTGGGGTTGCTGACGACGAAGTCGACCCGCCCGTAGTCGGCGAGCACCTCGCCGAACAGATCAGCGACCTGGTCGGCCCTCGTCAGGTCGACCTGGCGCATGCTCGCCGAGCAGCCGGCGGCCGTCAGCTCCGCCACGAGACCGCGGGCCGCCGCCGCGGCGGGGGCGTGATGGGCGACGACCACATGATGACCATCGGCGGCGAGCCGCTGGCAGATGGCCGCGCCAACACCGTGTGTGCCTCCGGTGACGACGGCCACGTTCCCGGTGAGCTCCACGCCCCACGACACCTTCCGTCAGGTCGGACTATCCGGCTTCGCGGTCGGTGCCGGCACGCTGGACGTCGCCGGCGCCGCCCGCGGCATCCGACGTGGCTTCGACCCCGAACTGGGCCAGCCTGCGCAGCTCCGCCATGAGCGGACCGGGGGCGTCGCCGAAGAAGGCCTCGTCGGCGTCCTCGACGACCTTGAACGCACGCAGCGCCAGGGCGGCTCCCGCATCGGTCACCACGATGACCTTCGCCCGGGTGTCCCGGGTGTCGGGACGCCGTTCGACGAGCCCGCGGCTTTCGAGGCGGCGAAGCACCTCGGAGGTCATCTTCACATCCGTGGCGGCCTGCGCGGCGATCGTGACCTGGTTTGGCTGCTGGCCCTGCCTGTTGAGCCACCAGGCGCACGCCAGCAGCACGAACTGAACGTGGGTGAGCCCCAGCGGCCCGAGTGCGTCGGCCACGGAGCGCTGCCAGCGCAGAGTGGTCCGCCAGAGGAGAAAGCCCGGGCTGTCGGCGGGGCCGCCAGCGAACCGGGTCACGGTGTGGGTGTGCCCTGGGGGACGCTCCCGGAAGACGCCGCGGTGAAGAGGTCGGCCATGGCCTCCGGGAAGTCCTCGCTGATCTGCGGGCCCAGCTCCGGCCCGACGTCGTCGGATCCCGGGCCGCTGATCTCCAGGTGGTGCGTGACCTTCGTCCGGCCCGGCTCCAGCGGGATGAGCACGTGCCGGAACAGCAGGGTCAGCTCGCCGAACTGGGTCTGGTCGGCGTAGACCTTCGGCTCGTCAAGCTCGACGATCTTCGACCGGAACGTGTCCTGGCCGGCAGGGGTCACCGAGAGCTCCGTGCCCACGACGAAAGGGCCGTGGAGCTCGAAGGTGTCACTGCGATCGCTCAGTTTCACGCCCGAATGCAGGTCACGCAGCGCGGCCCAGACCGCCTCGGGGGCGGCATCCGCAACGGCGCTGTACTCGGTGGTCCACATGGCTGTCCCCTCGTCGATTGACTACGCACAGATTATCTGTGCGTAGATGGTCGAGACAAGGATTATGTCGTCCTGTCGAGGGCGAGCGTGTCGCAGCCCGTGTGTGACCATCCGTCTCGAACCAGTGACGTTCCTGAGACTCGGATGTCGACGAGGACCTCGAGACCGGCCCGGTGCTGGCCGGCGGCGAGCGTTACCGTCAGGTCCGCGACCGGCTCGCCGCGCGGTCCTCCGCCTGGGTTCGGTGGACGTCGCCGCGGCTGTCTGGGTCGGCTGGGGCGACGACGTCACCGGACCACCGCCCGGACCCGCTCGGCTCGGGGTGGCGACCTTCGGCCTGAAAGGCGGAAGGTCGGCGGTTCGACCCCGCCCCTGCCCACTCTCCCCCTCTGGCCAGCGCAAACGTCGACCGGCCGGTTCAACCGTCCGTCGCACAGCGCTGGAACAGAGGAAAACTTTCGATGACGGCTTCCCGGCCCCGGCAGCCCAAAACCTTGATCGCTGGCCCGTTCCAGCCCGTGATCAACTCCTTCCGGCTCCACCTGAGCGCCGAAGGCAAGTCCCCCAAAACGATCCGCACGTACGTCGAGGCGGCGCAGTGGTTCGCCGCCGCGCACCTGCTCGCGCACACCTCGCACACCGACTAGGAGGACGTGACCGCGGACGACGTCCGCGCGTGGCTGGTCTACCTTCTCGATCACTACTCGGATAGCTATGCCAACAACCAGTTCCGGGCGTTGCAGCAGGTCTTCAAGTGGTTCGCCGAGGAGGAAGAGGTCGGCAACCCGATGGGCCGGCTGAAGCCGCCCAAGGTCGCAGAGAAGATCGTCCCGGTCTTCACCGAGAGGATCGGGGATGGTGGGCTGGTGGTTCGAGTTGTGCGCCTTGAGCAAGTAGCTGGCCTGGTCGGCGCTGAACCCCCGGTGCACCTTGTAGGTGCGGTGGTGAGTGCTGCTGCTGGCCCGCCGGTGGCGGCGAGGACATGGATGGGGTAGGGGTAGCCGTTGTGGCGTACCGTCGGCCGTGTGCTGGAAGTGGCGGTCCAGGCGGCGGCGAGCTCACCTCACTCAGCCGGCGGCGGCCGCGGATTGTTGTGAGCGCACCGCGGCACGTAGAGCCGGAACGGCCGGGCCCGCGACCATCTCCACAGCGGCCAGGCGGTGCCGCAGTTCGCGGCGCACCCGCCGGCCGCGCAGTGCGCCGATCTGGCCGGCGGCGAGCAGCGCGGCCAGGCTCGCCGGGGCCGGATCGGCAGTGTGACCGGCGCCGGCAACGGCGGCGCGGCCGGGACTGCGGCTACGGCTGCTGCCAGGGGTGCCGCGGAGGGCTTCGTCTACCGCGTGTTGGAGGCGGAGCACCATCACCCGGTCGCGCACCGTCACACCCGTCGCCGGAATGATTCCGATGATTCGGCGGTGCTCCAGCCTGATCCAGCCGCCGTCCGCGAGGTGCTGCCGCACGATCCGGTCGGTGCCGCGAGGCCGCCGACCCACCCAGTATCGCCAGGACCGCTCGCGGCCGGACGCCGCGATCTCGGTGATCAGCTTCGCGTGCAGCGGGTCGGTGGACGAGGCGCCCGCACTGCTCGGTGGCCGTCCTGGACGGGCCGAGCTGGGCTGCGGGCCCCGTCCGTGCGGGCTCCGTCCGCGCTGGGTTGCGCCGCGCCGAGCCGGGCTGTGCCGGGCTGGGCCGTGTGCGGCGGAGGTGCCGCCGGAGGGGGTGACGAGCAGGACCCGGCCGTTGTCGTCGGCGATCACCCCCTGGTGCAGCAGGTCGGTGAGGGCGGCCGCACGCAGGGAGAGGCCCAGGTAGGGCGACCTGTGCATACGGTTGTGCTCCAGGTCGTAGGCGAGTAGGAACAGCTGGGCAGGCAGGGACGACGGCGGTTCCACGGATCTCTTCCTCCTTGGTCGTGTCCGGCGGGTGGTCGCGGCCCGGCGGTCGCGGTGTCGGCCGATCCGTCCGGCAGCGGTGAGGCCCTGCTTTCAGACCGCCTTCATTTTTCTCAGCCGGACGGGCGCCCGCAGGCGTGCAGCGGAGGGGTATGCAAGCGGGCGGGTTCGTGTGGACGGGCGTGCGCCGGCTAGATGTGATCTGGCGGTTCCTGCTCCGCCGCCCGGTCCTGCTCCGCATTCCGCTCGTGCTCCGCATCCTGGTTGCCCTCTGCCGCCCGGTCGCCGGCTTCGGGATGGGTGGCGGGCATGCGTGGAGGGCGACCGCGGCGGGGGAGGGCGCTGACGTCCCGCGGTAGCCGGCCTCGGTCGGCGAGTGCCGCGCGGAGCAGGTGTTCGATCTGGGCGTTGGTGCTGCGCAGCTCGTCCGACGCCCAGCGTGCCAGCGCGTCGTGCACGGCGGGGTCGAGCCGCAGCAGGATTTTCTTTCGTTCAGCCACGGGCTCTCACTGGCTTTCCTCGCTCAGGTGTACAGCGATCCGGCGTTGATGACCGGCTGGGTCGACTGTTCGCTGCACAGAACGACGAGCAGGTTGCTGACCATGCTCGCCTTGCGTTCGTCATCCAGGTCGATGATGTTCTCCTGGTCGAGGCGGGTCAGCGCGGCCTCGACCATGCCCACCGCGCCCTCGACGATGCGTGACCGGGCCGCCACGACCGCTCCGGCCTGCTGGCGGCGCAGCATCGCCTGGGCGATCTCCGGTGCATAGGCCAGGCGGGTGATGCGTGACTCGATGACCTGGACTCCGGCGGAGGCGACGCGGGCCGCGATCTCGCCCGAGAGTTTCGCGGTGATCTCCTCGGCGTTGTCGCGTAGCGACATGATCTCGGGTGCGGCGTCGTAGGGGTAGCTGGTCGCGATGTGCCGGACGGCGGTCTCGGACTGGATGGCGACGAACTCGACGAAGTCGTCCACCTCGAAGACGGCCTGGGCGGTGTCCTCCACCTGCCAGACGACCACGGCGGAGATCTCGATCGGGTTGCCGTCGGCGTCGTTGACCTTCGCGACACCGCTCTCGTGGTTGCGGATCCGGGTGGAGACCTTGTGCCGGGTGGTGAACGGGTTCACCCAGCGCAGGCCGGTGGTGCGGATCGTTCCGGTGTACCGCCCGAACAGTGCGACGACACGCGCCTCACCCGGTGCCACTGCGGTGAGGCCGCACAGGGCGACGATCGAGGCGATGAGGCCCAGCAGGCCGACGACGATGAGCACCACCCCCGGTGCGGGGTGTCCACTGGCGGCGACGACGATGCCGACAACGGCGGCTCCTAGGCAGATCAGCGATCCCGCCAGGCTCAGTACCAGGGCAAACAGCCCGGAGACGTCGTGAGCGGGATGTTCACGGACGTTCGGTTCGGGCATGTCGACAACGTGATCGGTCCCGCTTCGTGGTGCCTCGGTGGTCATCTTCGCCTCCAGGCGTGGCTGGTCGAACGTTGTGGGGACGCGCCCGTAGCGCCGGCCCTACCGGACGCACTTTCTCGTCTGTCCGGGTGACTGCGGGCCGAGGCGTGGCCCTGTGACCCGCCCCGTGATCCATCCGGTGATCTGCCTTGTGGCCCGCCTCGTGACCACTCTGATATCAAAGTGATATCACTTTAACTCGCCGCGATGACGTCGTCCACCATGCGGAGGGCAGCCGGAGGTGACGGATGGCGGACAGGCGGCTGGAGATCGACGGGGTGCGCAAGCGCTACGGGGAGGTCACCGCCCGCACCTCGGTTCACCATGCTCGACCACCGCGGCGCGGGTGATTCCATGACAGCCGGTGTGGCGGCCGCGCTGGCCCGCTGCGCTGACCTGGGACCGGGCATCGCGGCTTGGTGCCGCGGCCGGTGCGCTGAACACCACCCGGCACGGGCTCGCCACCGGCGAACGGGACCTGATCGAACGCCTGGCCACACGGGTGGACGTCCGCCCGGCCAACGGGGCGTACCCGAAGTCTCGGAAAAGGCTGGCCCATGCAGCGACGTGGAGCTGCTCCGCCGGGGCTGGGCAACGGCCACGGCTCTCGCTGCACCCGCGGCGTCGGGTGTCGTGGATCTCGCAGGGCTCGCCGGCGACGCCGATACCTGAACGTGGTCTGGATGCCTGAACGTGACCTGCAGCCGTCCCTGGGCGCGGGCCGAAGGCCCCGTCGAGAGTTCCACGTGGTTCACCTGCGTCGGGTGGCGCGGCCCCGTCCACGATCAGCGACCACGTCCCGTCGCCTCGATTCACGTCGCCTCGCATCGCGTCGCCTCGCATCGCGTCACAGATTGGGCCAGCGGCGCCCGTCGCGGCACCGGAAACACCTCCATTCCCGCCATTTCTGTGATCACGCTCACGATTCATGTGGCCCGTGATCGCTGAACCCTCGGGCATTCGAGTGACGTGTCAGATGTGTGGGGCCCCGCGGGGCCGAGATCGAGGTAAAGGAGATTGACGAAGAATGCGAAGGCTATTTTCGGCGCGCCGCGTCGTCGTTCTGGCGGCGCTGGCCCTCCTGGCCGCACTGGCTGGACCTGCGACAGCGGCGTCGGCCGCCGCCCCCGGCCAGCTCATTCTGTGCTCGAACGGGGGCTACGATTTTTTGTGAGCTTCCCCGGTCGGGGTGGCCTGTCCACTTTCATCATCCCGAACGGCAGCTGCCACTCCACCTCGCTGGGCGGGAACTACAACGAGCAGATCGACGTCTACCGGTGGGACGGAGGTGAGCATTACCTCGGCTCGACCATCTACAACGGTTCGGTCGGCCTGGTCGTCGTGACCATCGGCGGGCCCAGTTACTACGCCTACGTTCCCTGACGGCGGATCCTGCCGCCGGAACGTCCCGGAGGCAGGCTGAGTCAGCCGGCCGGCCGTTTCCGAAGGCGTCGGCGTTCGCACGTGGCGATCTGCCCGTGAGCACCGCGGCGCTGTTCTCCGTCGCGGCGGCACGGCGGCGGTCACATCCGAACGCCTTCCGGCTCCGGGTGTGCTGAAGACCGCGATGACGTGCACCCGATTCAGGAGCCGAACAGGCCGGCGAGCTGTTCGCTCACCGTCGTCAGATGGTGCAGGGTCCCGTACCGGCGCCAGGTCTTCCCGTTTCCGCCCGTCGCCCGGCCTTCGGCGACCCCCGCGATCCAGCGGTCGGCAGGACAGTGCTCACGGCCGGCGAAGTGTGGCGATCTGTACAGTAGGCCGGCGACCGGGCTCATCGCGACCGCGCCTTTGCCTATTCCGTGGCGGCCCCGGAACAGGTCGATACTCCGACCGATGATCCACTGGCCGTCACTCGTGTAGCGCAGTGTGGCCTTCTGAGAAGCCCACCGAGGCGGCGGGTCGGCGTCCGCGTCCGGGTTCGCGACGGCATAGTCGCCGAATGCCAGCGGCCGGTCGGGCAGGCTCGCCACGACTGCGCGGTAGGCCGCCCACTCCGTCCGGTCGATGGGTGAGAGGCCGGCGGGCACGTGCGACAGGCTCGAGGGGAAAGCCGTGCCCGCGATGGTGGCACTGCGCCAACCAGTGGGAAACGGAAGACCGAGCAGCTCGGACCTGAACGCGTCCGACAGCGGGCCGGGATCAGCCTTGACGTGTGTGCCCAGGTCAAGGACGAGGTCGACCTCACCAGGTGCGACTCGCAACAACGCCAGGAGCTTGGTCAGCCTGGCCCCGTTGTCGACGGACGGCCACTCGTCCGGCGGCAGTCGGAGGCAGACGCCCAGCCCGTGTCGGTGATTCACCTCGGCGACGGCCGCGTTGTAGAGCTCGGTCTGGTTCAGAGACGTCGTTGGGATGGGCTCGAGGCCGAACTGGGCGAGGTCGTCGACAAAGGCCCCGAGGAGGTGGGTGCCCACACCCGACCGTTCGTTCCGGAAGTGCCTGAGATCGACGAACGCCGGTCCGGTCCAACTGTCGGCGATGCCCAGGAGCAGGTTATCGAGGTGCTTGCCGACCGTGTTCTTCGGCTCCTTCGTCTTGAAGTCCCTCGGCACGGGCGGGGCCACCAGCATCGGGATCATTCCCGAACGCGTCTGGCGGGACGCCTCCCGGAGAGCTTCCCGCTCACCACCTCTCGCCAGCAGGATCGGCACATACCGCAATCCACCAGCCACAGGAGATCTCCCGTCGCGTTCGGGGATCAGGTCTACTCATCCAGTAACAGGATTCCACGCCTTTCGTGACGGCTCTGCCACTTCTGGTATTTGGCCCCCGGGTCGACCTTTTCCTCGTCGACGGCGCCGGGCTGGCTCTCGTCTACGACGCGACCCGATCCGCCCGCGATCTTGCGACCTACTACGTCGCGGGGTCAGGGCGACCGCGACGGGAGAATGCCCGTCGAGCAGGGACGGCAGCGTGAACCTGACGATCACGAGATAGCTGAGGACGAGGCCGACGAGCGCGGCCAGCCCGCGCCAACGGGCAACCGCGACAACCACGGCGGCGGCGAGGAACGCGATCCAGCCGATGGGCGCTCGCCTCGGTACCCCTAACCACCGCGATCGCCGCACGCCGCCTCACGACGACACCCCCCAAGCGCACAATCCCCTCCGGCCGTCGCGGACACGGCCGACACGGCTCCTGGTGTCACGTCGACACCGACACCCAACCCCTCCCTATCGGTCCACCCAGAAGACCGGGCGGTTCCGCCCGCGGGCCGGCCGGTTCTTGCCGCGGGCGAGGGCCCGGCCGGGGACGGCGTCGGCCGGATGCCCGGCCCGTCCCTGTTCCGCGCCGGCGGTCGCGCACCTGTCGGGCTATCGAAAATGAATACCGTTATCCTTGCGGTGAGTGCGCGCCACGGGGCGCTCGCGGGCGGCCCTGGCACCGTGCGCTCCGGGCGGGCCTGCCGGCGTCCCTGGCTCCCTGTTCGTCCGACCTGATTCGTGTTCGTCCGACCTGATTCGCGGCAGCGCCGCCACGACATCGAGGAACATCGCCATGAAGATCGCTTTCGTCGGCAAGGGTGGCAGCGGGAAGACCACGCTGTCCTCGCTCGTCGCCCGCCACCTCGTTGGCCAGGGCCGCGCCGTGCTGGCCCTGGATGCCGACATCAACCAGCACCTGGCGGTTGCTCTCGGCCTCGACGAGCACCTCGCGGCGTCGATACCCACGCTTGGCGACCATCTCGACCTGATCAAGGATTACCTGCGCGGTGACAACCCGCGTATCCCGTCCGCCCGTGAGATGGTCAAGACGACGCCGCCCGGCCACGGCTCACGGCTGCTCACCGTCACCGGGCCCAGCCCGATCCACGAGCGGCTCAGCGTCGACGCGAACGGGGTCCGCCTCATGGTCACCGGAGCGTTCACCGAGGAGGACCTCGGCGTGGCGTGCTACCACTCCAAGGTCGGCGCGGTCGAGCTCCTGCTCAACCATCTGATCGACGGGCCCGACGAGCATGTTGTCGTCGACATGACCGCCGGTGCGGACGCGTTCGCCTCCGGGCTGTTCACTCGTTTCGACCGGACCTTTCTCGTCGCCGAGCCCACCCGCAAGGGCGTCGCCGTCCACGAGCAGTACCGCCGGTATGCCGCCGATCACGGCATACCGATCTCCGTCATCGGTAACAAGATCCATGACGAGCGGGACGTGGCGTTCCTGCGTGACCATGTCGGCGACGATTTGCTCGTCCACCTGGAGCAGTCGGCCGCGGTCCGGGCCCAGGAACAGGGCAGCCCGGCCGGTGCGGTCGCTCTGGAAGCCGCCAACGTGGCGGCCCTGGACTGCATCGTCGCCGCCATCGAGGGCACCAAGCGCGACTGGGACCGTCTGCACCGGCAGATGATCGAGTTTCATGTGAAGAACGCCCGCTCCTGGGCGAACGACGCGGTCGGCACCGACCTGTCCTGCCAGATCGACCCCGACTTCAGGCTGGACGCCCGGGCCGTACTGACGGCGGCCGTCTGAGCGAGGACGATGGCCATCTCTATCGGAGGAAGTTCCTGCGGTTCGACGGCCGTAGCCGATCAACGGACGGTGTCAGGCCATCACCTTTCGGCCCGGCGGGGGCCGAGCCGCCGCGGTGGGCCAGGGCGAGTGTCGCGCCGGCGGCGAGGAGGACCGCGAGGGCAGCGAAACCGTAGGTGAGGGTGGTGAGGGAGGCTACGGCGGCGACAAGCAGCGGGCCGCCGGCGTCGCCGAGTTCGCGGCCGAGTTCGGCGGAGCCCATGGTCTGGCCGAGGCGTTCGGTGGGGGCGCCTGCGGCCAGCGCGGCGAAGCCCAGCGGCATGATCAGGCCGGTGCCCACGCCGATAAGGGTGGCGCCGGCGAGTACGCCCGTCAGGCCGGGCAGCATGGCGGCGGCGAGGCCGGCGGCGGTGATCGCCAGTCCCGCGGCCAGGCCGGCGCGGGTCGTGAGACGTTTCTGGTCGAGGGCGCGGCCGGCCCGTGGCTGGGTGAGCGCGGCGCAGGCGGCGAGCACGGACACCGCCGCGCCGGTGGCCAGGGTGCCCAGCCCGGCCGCCCGGCCTGTGACGGGCAGGAAGCCGACCCCGACGGACAGGGCCGCGGTCGCCGCGGCCAGTGCTCCGGTCGGGGCGAGAAACGTCGGGTCGGCGAGCCGCCGGGCGAGATCGAGTACCGTCTGTCGGGTCTTGGGGAGCGGCGGTACGACGGGCACGGCCAGCGCGGCCCACAGGGCGACCGCCGCGCCGAGCGCCGCGAGGACCGCGAACAGCAGCCGCAGGCCGCCGGCCCACACCAGCACTCCACCGAGCAGTGGGCCGAGGGTGTAGCCGATCGACTTGTAGAAGCCGTAGGAGCCGAAGGCCCGGCCGTGTCTGGCGGCGGGGTTGAGCCGGGCGACCAGGGCGGAGGCCGACGGTGAGAAGGCCGACGCCGCGGCGCCCTGGCCGAGGCGGGCGGCCCACAGCCAGCCGGGGCTGTCCGCGACGGCGTACAGCGCGGAGGCGAGGGCGAAGGCCACCAGGCCACCGAGCAGCACTGGGCGGGCTCCAATGCGGTCCGCGAGGCTGCCGAACAGAGGCTTGAGCAGCACCTCGGCGCCGTCGTACAGGGCGAGCAGCCCGCCGAGCACCAGCAGCGAGGTGACCGCGTCGTCGGAGAAGCCGCCGAGATTGGCCGCGATGCCGTGGGCGCCGAAGGCGGTGGTGAACCCCGCCGCGTACAGCGGCCACATCTGCCGCGGGGGAGCCGGATGCGCGTGCGCTGGCGGGGTCATCGGTGCTGGCCGGGTCATCGGTCGTGCAGGGCGCGGAAGACGCGCTCGGCGTAGTCCTCGCAGGCGGCGGCGCACTCCCTGAGCCGTATGCCGGCCTGGGCCGCCTCCGGCGCGCCGAAGACGTCGCGCGCGGTCAGGTCGCGGTGCCAGCGCCGCAGCCGCTCCAGGGACTGCTCCTCCTCCTCAAGCTCGGCCAGAGTGAACTTGGCGGTGCTGATCTCCCTGGCCAGCTCTGCGCCGTACTTGTCGCAGTCGGCCAGGAACTCCGCCCAGTCCGCGGACCGTGCGGCGGTGAACAGTGCCTGGAAGCGGGCGACGTCCTCGGGGCCGCGCCCGGCTGCGTTCAGGGCCAGGGCCTGCCCGCCGGCCTGCTTGGTCTGCGCGAGAGCGTTGGCGATGCCATCGGCGAAAACCGGTACGTCCGGCACGGCCCACACGCCCTGGCCGAGCAGTAGCGCGCCGATCCTGCGCAGTTCCCGCCAGACTGCCACCCGATGCCGGGATGGTTCCGCCGGCATTTTGATCACAAGGACGAGCCAACGACTCTCCCGATCGGCATCCGTCACGCTTCAAAATGTATCAGCGGTTACAAAAACGATCAGTGCTGTCGGATAACTGGTAGGCCCTGAGTGTCCGCTTCCCGTTAGCGACAGCGGAAATCGCCTGGCCAAGGTCGTCACGGCGGTCGCGGGGCCGGCGCGGCTGACACGCGCCCGCCGGTAGGGAGCAGCCGCGGAACGACGCGGACGTAGGCGGCCATGCCGACGAACTCGACGAGGGTCTGGGTGACGACAGCGACGGCGGCCAAGGCGAGGTGGTCGGGCAGAGCGAGGGCGAGTGGGAGCACGACGAGGGAGTTGCGGGTGGCGCCGGTGAACACGATCGCCCGGCTGGCGGGGACGTCGAGACGGAACAGGCGGGCGACGGCGAGCCCGGCGCCGGCCACCACCAGCAGGAACAGTACGTAGAAAGGCACCAGCCCGACGAAAGGCACCAGCCCGACGAGGTCGGCGAGGTTGTCGTCCAGTTCAGGAATCTGGGAGGCGACGACGGTGACCAGGGTGGCGACCATCAGCGGCACCATGAGTGTTCCCGCCCCGGCCATGACGGCTCGTCCACTGCGGCGGCGGGCAGCCCACGCCTGGACCGTCCAGGCCAGGCCGAGTGGCAGCACGATGAGGACGGCGAAGGCTGCGAGAGGCACCGTCCTGCCCGGCCCACCACAGCTGTCCGCTCATCCTGACCCGGTCGTCCCCGCGCTGAGACCGGCAGGTCCGCGGGCTTGCATCCGGTACCCGGGTACAGCCTTACCGTCGAGGCGTGAACGCCGGCACACGGCGCGACCAGGCCTGACAGGAGAAGCCCGATGTCCTCCACCGGAGATGTGCCGTACATGGACGCCTGCACGCTGCCGAGTACCGCCCGGCCGCTGCGGATCGCCGAGTTCGACGCCCTGTTCGCGGCCACCCTGCACCGGACGGAACGCGTCAACGCCCGCCATCTGCGGCTGACCCTGACCGGACGTGACGGGCTGAAGGAGACCGTCCGCGACCTGACTGACCGGGAAAGCCGGTGCTGTTCGTTCTTCACCTTCACCGTGACTCCCGCCGGCGACCAGGTCGTCCTCGACGTCGAGGTGCCTGACACACAGACCGCGGTACTCGACGGCCTGGCCACGCTTGCCGCCGAAGCCGCACCTGCGGCCCGATGATCGGGGAAGGGCTGCGTTCCGGTGAGCTGGCCGCCGCGGCCGGGGTGAACCCCCAGACCCTGCGCTACTACGAACGGCGAGGGCTGCTCGCCGAACCGGAACGAACCCCTGGCGGGCACCGGCTCTACCCACCTGACGCGGTGACCCTGCTCGGCGTGATCAAGGCCGCGCAGCGGCTCGGGTTCACCCTCGACGAGGTCGCCGACCTGCTCGACACCGGCCGCCGCCGACATCCCGCCGGGGCGCTGAAGGAACGCGCACTGGCCAAACTCGACGAGATCAACAGCAGGATCCGCGACCTGGAAACGATCAGAGCCGCGCTGGTGGGCGTGGTCGAGGCCGGCTGCGACAGTCTCACCGACTGCACCTGCCCGGACTGCCCCCTGCCCTACATCGAGATCGCCCGACGGCCACCCGGCCGTTCCGAAACCATCCCACCGGGCCCAGCCATCTCGCCCAGCCCCGCCGCCCGCACGAGGAGCGAACCGTGACCGCCACACCCACCGACCCCCGGACCACCGTGTCGCCGACCGCCGCGGGACCGTTCGAGATCCGGACAGCCTCGGAGCAGCCCTTTTCCTCAGCCCGATCCCGGACGTCGCGCCGGGCTGCCATGTCGATGCGGCTGGCGATACTCGCCTGCGCCGCGTGCTGCTCGCTGCCGCTCCTGGTCGGCGTGGGACTGCTCACCGCCGGAACCGCCGCCGCGATCAACCAGACTCTGAGCGGCGCCGCGATCGCATTGGCCGTCCTCGCGGTGCTGTTTCTGGGATGGCGCCAACGCCGCAGGATCGCCGAGCGAACCGCGGCCGGCAGGTCCTGTGGCTGCGACGGAGGACGCGCCTGCTGACCCCCGACAGAACCGTACGGGGTCGTCGGGCCGTCTGCGGATGAGGGGTGACGCCTGCCGCGACCAGCCCGCCGACCACCGCTCCTCACGGTCCGACGGACGGTTCCGGTTCCTGCGCGGGTGGTTGGCCGGGGGCGTCCTGCGGTGCCATGACCGGGTTGGGGGCGGCGGGCAGGGACAGGACCATGGTGAGCCCGCCGCCGGGTGTCTCCTCAGGGGTGAGGGTGCCGCCCATGGCTTCGGTGAGGCCACGGGAGAGCGCGAGGCCGAGGCCGACGCCGGTGGTGTTGTCGTGGTCGCCGAGGCGTTGGAACGGCTGGAAGACGTTGTCGTGCTGGGCGGGGGGAATGCCGGGCCCGCGGTCGATGACGCGCAGCTCGACGCGGCCCGCGAGGGCGCTGGCGGTGATGATCGGTGGGGTGCCCGCGGGGGCGTGGCGCAGGGCGTTGGCGACGAGGTTGACGATCACTCGTTCCAGCAGGGCCGGGTCGGCATGGACGGCGGGCAGGTCGTCGGAGACCTGCACGATGATCTTGTTGGCGGGTGGGCCGATCTCGTCGAGCGCAGGGGGGACGATGTCGTCGAGGCCGATGGGGCGGGGGAAGACGCTCAGCGCGCCGGCCTGCAGGCGGGACATGTCGAGCAGGTTCTCGACCAGGCGGGTCAGCTTGTCGAGGGATTCGTCGGCGGTGGCGAGGAGCTCCGCCTGCTCGTCGTCGGTGAGGGTGATGTCGTGGCCGCGTAGTCCGCTGATGGAGGCCTTGGCTGCGGCGAGTGGGGTGCGCAGGTCGTGGCTGACGGCGGTGAGCAGGGCGGTGCGGACCTTGTCGGCCGCGGCGATGGGCGCCGCTTCGGCTGCGGCCTCGCGGAGTCGGTGCTGGTCGAGGGCGACAGCGGCCTGAGCGGCGAAGGCGGTGAGGATCCGCCGGTCGGCGGCGGGCAGTGACCGCCCGGTCAGCGCGAGGCACAGGTCGTCGCGCACGGGAATGTTGACGCGGTCGCCGTCGTGGCGGGCGCCGGTCCCCGCCGGTGCCTGATCGTCTCCGACCGTCATAACGGGGCGCCACTCGCTGCTGGTCTGGTCGTCGTCGGTGCGTTCGAGCAGCGTGACCGAGGTCATCCCGAAGGTCTCCTGGGCCTGGGCGAGGAGGGCGGGCAGGGCGTTCTCACCGCGCAGGACGCTGCCGGCGAGCGTGGAGAGGGTGGCGGCCTCGGCGGAGGCACGCACGGCCTGCCCGTAGCGCCGCGCGGAGGTGGACACGACCCGGCCGACCAGCCCGGCGACGAGGACGAAGCCGAGCAGGGCCAGCACGTTGTCGCCGTCCGCGATGCTCCAGGTGTTGATCGGCTCGGTGAAGTAGTAGTTGAGCAGCAGCGAGCTGGCGATCGCGCAGAACAGCGCGGGGCCGAATCCGCCGACCAGCGCCACCGTGACGGTGATCAGCAGGTAGGCGAGCATCTCCGTGGTCAGGTTGAACGTGCCGCGGATGCTGGTGAGCCCGGCGGTGAGCGCCGGGACGAGCGCCAGAGTGAGCAGCGTGCCGAGGATCCGTCGGCGCGGCTCCAGGGCCGACCGGCTGTCCGGCAGCCGCCAGCCGCGGATTCGGCGGGGCGCCTCCTCCTCGGCGCCGGTTCGGGCCGGTCGGTGGCCCCAGGCCTCGGGATGGGTGACCAGGTGGACGTCGATCGGGCCGGACAGGCTGGTCGTGGTGACGCCGATGCCGGGGCTGAGCATGTGGGCGAGGCGCCCGCGGCGGCTGGCGCCGAGTACGAGCTGCGTGGTGTTCTCGGCGCGGGCGAAGTCGAGGAGTGCGGTGGGGACGTCGTCGCCGATGACCTGGTGGTAGCTGCCGCCGAGGCTTTCGACGAGCGTGCGTTGGCGGGCGAGTGCGGAGGGGTCGGCGCCGGTGAGGCCGTCGGAGCGGGCGACGTGGACGGCGAGCAGGTCGGCGCCTTTGCTGCGGGCGGCGATCCGGGAGGCGCGGCGGATGAGGGTGTCGCCCTCGGGGCCGCCGGTGAGCGCGACGACGACGCGCTCGCGGGTCTCCCAGGTGCCGCCGATGCCGTGGTCGGTGCGGTAGCGGTCGAGCTGGTCGTCGACCTTCCCGGCGAGCCAGAGCAGGGCGAGCTCACGTAGCGCGGTGAGGTTGCCGACGCGGAAGTAGTTGGCCAGGGCGGCGTCCACCTTCTCGGGGCCGTAGATGTTGCCGTGCGCCATCCGGCGACGCAGTGCCTCGGGGGCCATGTCGACGAGTTCGACCTGGTCGGCGCGGCGGACGACCTCGTCGGGCACGGTCTCGCGCTGCGGGACGCCGGTGATGGTCTCGACGACGTCGTTGAGCGATTCCAGGTGCTGGACGTTGACGGTGGAGATGACGTCGATGCCGGCGGCGAGCAGGTCCTGGATGTCCTGCCAACGCTTCTCGTGCCGGCTGCCCGGGATGTTGGTGTGGGCCAGTTCGTCCACGAACGCGACCTGGGGCTGGCGGGCGAGGATGCCATCGAGATCCATCTCGGTGAACGAGCCGCCCCGGTACTCCAGGATCTGGCGCGGAACGATCTCCAGGCCGTCGAGCATCGCGGACGTACGCGGCCGGCCGTGGGTCTCGACGAAGCCGACCACGACGTCGGTGCCCCGTTCCGCGCGGCGGTGGGCCTCGTCGAGCGCCGCGTACGTCTTCCCGACCCCGGGCGCGGCACCCAGGTAGATCCGCAGAGTTCCTCGTGTCACCTGCCCATGGTGCTGTCGGCGGCACTCTCCCGGAAGGCCCCGCGACCGCCTCATCCGGCAATTTTCATGATCGCCGTTAGTGTTCTGTTAGAAAGTGCCGCGTCCCCGTTAGAAACCTGTGAGTGATCGCCAAAACCGGGACCGATCGCGCTTTACTAAGCGACGCCGCGCGCCCGGCCGTCCGTTCGTGGCGGTCCGGGCGGGAACGGCCTTTGTCGCTGTAGAGGAGGGCTTGTGCTCGACGTGGTGTACGTAGCGCTGACACTTGGGTGTTTCGCGCTGCTGGCGTTTGTTCTGCGGGGGGTCGAGCGGCTGTGACCGCGGAGAACATCGCCGGTCTCGTTCTGGCGATAGGGCTGGGCATCCTCATGATCGCGGCTTTGCTGTTCCCGGAGCGTTTCTAGTGTCGACCACGACCGCGGGAATCCTGGTTGTCGTGCTGCTGGTCGCCGCGCTGGTGGCGACGTATCGGCCTTTCGGCGACTACATGTACCGGGTGTATTCGAGTGAGAAGCACCTGCCGGTGGAGCGGGCGATCTACCGGCTGACCGGCGTGAATCCGAACGTGGGCCAGCGGTGGACCGTCTACGCCCGCAGCGTGCTGGCGTTCTCCGCCGTGTCGGTGCTCTTCCTGTACCTGATGCAGCGTGTCCAGGACCATCTGCCATGGGATCTGGGCTTCTCCGGAGTCTCGCCGGCGCTTGCCTGGAACACGGCCGTCAGCTTCACCACCAACACCAACTGGCAGGCCTACTCCGGTGAGTCGACGATGTCGCACTTCACCCAGATGGTCGGCCTGGCGGTGCAGAACTTCGCCTCGGCCGCGGTCGGGATCTCGGTGGCGATCGCGGTGGTCCGCGGATTTGCGCGCCGCCGGGCACCCGTCGCGGCCGGGCCGGGCAGCATGGACAGCGTCGTCGGCACCGGGGATGAGATCGGTAACTTCTGGGTCGACCTGACCAGGACGATCGTGCGCATCCTGCTGCCGATCTGCGTGATCGGGGCGATCGTTCTGATCGCGGGCGGGGCCATCCAGAACCTGCACGGCACCCGGGTCGTGTCGACCCTGGCCGGCGGCGAGCAGGCGATCACCGGCGGGGCGGTGGCCAGCCAGGAGGTCATCAAGGAAGTCGGCACGAACGGCGGCGGCTTCTACAACGTCAACTCGGCGCACCCGTTCGAGAACCCGACGACCTGGACGAACCTGTTCGAGATCTACCTCCTGCTCATGATCAGCTTCTCGCTGCCCCGCACCTTCGGCCGCATGGTGGGCGATCGTCGCCAGGGCCTGGCGATTGTCTCGGCGATGGCGGTCATCGCGCTGGGTAGCCTCGCGGTGAACATGGCCTTCCAGGGAGCGCACCACGGCACGGTCCCTGAGGCGGTCGGTGCGGCGACCGAGGGCACGGATGCTCGTTTCGGCGTCGCGAACTCGGCGTTGTTCGCCACCGCCACGACTCTGACCTCTACGGGGGCGGTGAACTCCTTCCACGACTCCTACACGAGCCTGGGAGGTGCGACCCTGCTGTTCAACATGATGCTCGGCGAGGTCGCGCCGGGCGGCGTCGGATCCGGGCTTTACGGAATGCTCGTCCTCGCCGTGGTGACGGTGTTCGTGGCCGGCCTGATGATCGGCCGGACCCCCGAATATGTCGGGAAGAAGATCGGTGCACGGGAGATGAAGTTCGCGTCGCTGTACTTCCTGACGACTCCGATCATCGTGCTGCTTGGCACCGGAATCGCCATGGCGATGCCGGGTCAGCGGGCCGGCATGCTCAACAGCGGAGCGCACGGCCTGTCGGAGGTTCTCTACGCCTTCACCTCGGCCGGTAACAACAATGGCTCCGCGTTCGCCGGAATCACCGTGAACACGACCTGGTACAACACGGCGCTGGGCCTGGCGATGATGTTCGGGCGATTCCTGCCGATGCTCTTCGTACTCGGTCTGGCGGGCTCCCTGGCCCGGCAGGCGCCGGTTCCCGTCACCGCCGGGACGTTGCCGACGCATCGGCCTCAGTTCGTCGGGATGCTCGCCGGCGTCACGCTGATCATCGTCGCGCTGACCTTCTTCCCCGCGCTGGCTCTCGGGCCGTTCGCGGAAGGGATTCACTGATGAGCACCACCACTCTCGCCGCGCGCGCGGAGACCGCGGGCGACAGGCAGCAGCCCTCCCCGGACCAGCCACACCGGGTCGGCGGCGGCCTGCTCGACCCGAAGCAGATGTGGAAGTCGCTGCCCAGTGCGCTGCGCAAGCTCGACCCACGCACGCTATGGCGTAATCCGGTGATGCTGATCGTCGAGGTCGGCGCGGCGTTCACCACCATCCTCGCGATCACCGACCCGTCGGTGTTCGGCTGGCTGATCACCGCCTGGCTGTGGCTTACCGTCGTGTTCGCCAACCTGGCCGAGGCCGTGGCCGAGGGCCGCGGGAAGGCGCAGGCCCAGGCGCTGCGCCGGGCAAAGACCGACACCCAGGCCCGCCGGCTCGTCGGCTGGGCGCCGGGCAGGCCCGCCGAGGCCGTGGCCGAGGAACTGGTTCCCGCTCCCCGGCTGGCCCAGAACGACGTGGTGGTCGTCGAGGCGGGGGAGTTCATCCCCGGTGACGGCGACATCGTCGAGGGCATCGCCAGCGTGGACGAGTCCGCGATCACCGGCGAGTCGGCGCCGGTGATCCGCGAGTCCGGCGGCGACCGCTCCTCGGTCACCGGCGGGACGAAGGTGCTCTCCGACCGCATCGTCGTGCGGATCACCCAGAAGCCCGGCGAGAGTTTCATCGACCGGATGATCGCCCTGGTCGAGGGGGCGAACCGGCGGAAGACGCCGAACGAGATCGCGCTGAACATCCTGCTGGCCGCGCTGACTGTCATCTTCCTGTTGGCCGTCGCGACACTGCAGCCGCTGGCGATCTACTCCAAGGCGCAGCAGCCCGCACTGCCGGACACCTCGACCCTGACCGGTGACGGGATCACCGGGATCGTGCTCGCGTCGCTGCTGGTCTGCCTGATCCCGACCACGATCGGGGCACTGCTGTCCGCGATCGGCATCGCCGGGATGGATCGGCTCGTGCAGCGCAACGTGCTGGCGATGAGCGGCCGGGCCGTGGAGGCGGCGGGCGACGTCAACACCCTGCTGCTCGACAAGACCGGAACGATCACCCTTGGTAACCGGCAGGCGAGCGCGTTCCTCGCGGCCGCCGGTGTCAGTGAGGCGGAGCTGGCGGATGCCGCCCAGCTCTCCTCGCTGGCGGATGAGACACCTGAGGGGCGTTCGGTCGTCGTGTTCGCGAAGGAGCACCACGGCCTGCGCGAGCGCACCCCGGGGGAGCTGCGGCACGCGACGTTCGTGCACTTCACGGCGCAGACCCGGATGTCCGGCGTCGACCTCACCGCCGAGCCCACCGACGGGTCCGTGTCCGGCGCCACCGCGGGTGCCCGGCAGGTTCGTAAGGGTGCCGCCAGCGCGGTCACCCGGTGGGTGCGGGAGAACGGCGGGCAGGTCCCGGCCCAGGTCGGGGAGATCGTGGACGGCATCTCCGCCTCGGGTGGCACCCCGCTGGTCGTCGGCGAGGTCATCGAGTCCCCGTCGGGCCCGGTCGCGCGGGTCCTCGGGGTCATCCAGCTCAAGGACGTCGTGAAGTCCGGCATGCGGGAGCGTTTCGACGCGATGCGGCGGATGGGCATCCGCACCATCATGATCACCGGTGACAACCCGCTGACCGCGAAGGCGATCGCGGACGAGGCCGGCGTCGACGACTTCCTCGCCGAGGCCACCCCGGAGGACAAGCTCGCGCTGATCCGCAAGGAGCAGGCTGGCGGCAAGCTCGTCGCGATGACCGGCGACGGCACCAACGACGCCCCCGCCCTCGCCCAGGCCGACGTCGGCGTCGCCATGAACACCGGCACCTCCGCCGCCAAGGAAGCCGGCAACATGGTCGATCTCGACAGCAATCCGACGAAGCTCATCGAGATCGTCGAGATCGGCAAGCAGCTGCTCATCACCCGCGGAGCGCTGACGACGTTCTCCATCGCCAACGACGTCGCGAAGTACTTCGCGATCATCCCGGCGATGTTCGCCGGTGTCTACGGCGGGCTGGACAAGCTCAACATCATGCGCCTCGCCAGCCCCGAGTCGGCGATCCTCTCCGCGGTCATCTTCAACGCGCTGGTCATCATCGCGCTCATTCCCCTGGCACTGCGCGGGGTGCGGTACACACCGGCGAGTGCGTCGAAGCTGCTCAGTCGCAACCTGTACATCTACGGCCTCGGCGGGATCGTCGTCCCGTTCGTCGGCATCAAGATCATCGACCTGCTTGTGCAGTTCATCCCGGGAGTGGGCTGAACCATGTCAACGCTTCCATCCTGGATCCGCCAGCATCTGGCGGCGCTGCGGGCACTACTCGTCCTCACCGTGCTCGTCGGCCTCGCCTACCCGCTGGCGATCCTGGCCATCGCGCAGATCCCAGGTCTGAAGGGCAAGGCGGACGGCTCCTTCGTCACCAACGCCGAAGGCCAGCGTGTCGGCTCGTCGCTGATCGGTCAGTCGTTCACCGACGCGGACGGGAACGCGCTGCCGGCCTATTTCCAGAGCCGGCCCTCCGCCGCCGGTGACGGCTACGACCCGACGTCCACCTCGGCGTCCAACCTCGGCCCCGAGGACGTCGTCGACAGCATCGACGACCCCGCCACCCCCGACGAGGACGAGAGCGGGCAGAGCCTGCTCACCCAGGTCTGTGAGCGCAGCCTGGCGGTCGGGGAGCGGGAAGGGGTCGACGGCAGCCGCAGGTACTGCACCGCCTCCGGTGTCGGTGCCGTCCTCGCCGTCTACCACGCCGGGCCCGGGTTCGAAGGCGCCATCACCCGCGTCGTCAGCGTCAACGAGGCGTGCCCCGCCACCCCGTTCCTCGCCAGCTACCAGGGCGTGGCCGTCGAGTGCCGTACGCCCGGCGATGACATCGCCGCCGGTGAGCGGGTTCTCGTCCGTGGCGACGCCCCGGAGAAGCCGGTGGTGCCCGCCGACGCCGTGACCGCCAGCGCCAGCGGCCTCGACCCCGGCATCAGCCCGGCCTACGCCGAGCTGCAGATCCCCCGGATAGCCCGGGAACGAGCTCTGCCTGTCGACGAGGTCCGTGACCTCGTCGACGAGAACACCACGGGCCGGGCACTGGGCTTCATCGGCGCACCGAACGTCAACGTGCTGGAGCTGAACCTCGACCTCGACCGAGTCAAAGCGGCCCCTTGAACCGAGTCATAGCGAACCCCTGAGGGGTGGGCTGAGCCCTTGACCCGGCTCAGCTCTCTGGGACCCGCTGGACTCCGGTCGGGGATGCGCTGAACGGAGCCGGCGGCCAACGGCAGGAGCAGGCTGATGCGAAGCGGACCTGATTCACACCACAGCGGCCGCGTGCTGTTCGTCGAGGACGAACCACAGCTCCTGCGGGCGATGCGGATCACCCTGCACGCCAAGGGATACGAGGTCCGCACGGCGGTTGACGGCGGGCACGCCCTGACCGAGGCCGCCGCGCACCCGCCCGACATCGTCGTGCTCGACCTGGGCCTGCCGGACATGGACGGCATCGACGTCATCCGCGGTCTGCGTGACTGGACCAGCGTCCCGATCATCGTCCTGTCCGGCCGCACCTCCGGACACGACAAGATCGCATCCCTGGACGCCGGGGCGGACGACTACATCACCAAGCCCTTCTCCGTCGAGGAGCTTCTCGCCCGGCTGCGTGCCGTCAGCCGGCGCGGGGGCGGCGCCCGCGTGGGGTCGGTGGCCGACGTGGGCGACTACCGCGTCGACTTCGTGGCCAAGTCCGTCACCTCCAGGGACGGCGGTCACGAATCCGTCCATCTGACGCCGACCGAGTGGCGGCTGCTCGAAGCGCTGCTGCGCAACCCGGGCACGCTGGTCAGCAGCCGGGCCCTGCTCACCCAGGTCTGGGGGAAGGCCTATGCGGACGACACCTCCTCCCTGCGCCTGTACATCAACCGGTTGCGGCGCAAACTCGAACCGGACCCCACCCGACCTCGCTACCTCACCACCGAACCCGGGATGGGCTACCGCTACCAGCCGTAGCCGTGCCGGCCGGCTGACAACCTCCACGGCCAGTGGCCGTCAAACAGCCCACCCGAGCGTGTTCGGTTGTTTTGTCTTTCCTGCTCTGCCGCTCCTGATTGTTCGGCGGGAGCATCTGCAGCATGCCACTCGAACGGTGATGTTAAAAGGCTGTTGAAATTCGCCAAGTAGGTGTGAGAGTTCTGTGAGAAGCCCTTTCCATCTCCTCGCCGCGGGCAGTCCAATGGGGCTGCACCTCCTACCTCCCGCCTCTCATCGCCACAGGGCTTAGGGAAGGACCAAGCTCATGGCCGTCCTGCTGCCCCACCCTGCGACCGACATTCCCGTCCTGCTCGCGCTGAGCGCGGTCTGGCTGACCGTCTGGGCGGTACGGGAGACCTCTCTGCGGAGGGAGCCGGCGTTCCTCGGACCCTCTCATGGGACGGAAGAAACGGATTAGCAGTGCCGACCTGGATCTCTCGCAGGGCCGCCCCACAGGGCCCGGCCTCTGCCGCGCGGAGGAGCGCACCAAGGTGACAACCAGACAAATCGCACCTCTGAACTGGCTGACCGCTCGAAATCTCGCCGAGCTGGGCGAGCTGACCGCCCGTTGGCTCGAGGGCACCATCGCGACAGGGCCCGCCTACGGCGGGACACTGGACGAGGAGACCAGGACGATTGCCCCCGAGCTGGCCGCCGTCAATCGCCACGGGCTTGTCACACTGACTTCTCAGCCCGGTCGGCACATCGGGAGCGGGTGTGGCCAGCGCGCGTTCGTCGAGGGGTTCGCGGACGACGCCAGCACACAGATGATCAGGCAGGCGTTGCTGGGCACCGAGATCGTGCTGATCGTCAATCCGCCGGCATGGTCGGTGACCCGTGGCGGCATCCTCCCGCAGAGGCCGGTGGACATTGCCGTCAAGCTCCACCGCGGCGCGGCGCTCGTCTCGGTGGGGCGCTACCACACACGTACCGACATCCGATATCTCTATGGCACCTGCGGCGGGTGTAACCGTCGCGCCGTGGCGAGCCTGGGCCGTGCTCACCAGGTCACAGCAATCGATCCCGTGTGGGGGCGTGAGAGCTATCTGTGGGACGCGCTGGCGGTCGCCGGCCGGGATCCGTCCAGGCGGTGACTGCTGAAGATCGCGCGTCGGGACGGGCGTCGACCGCGGGCTGAGGCGTCGACGGGTGGACATCGGAGACCTCCGTCGACGCCGCGGGGTGCGCCTGCTGTTAGCCGTTGCGTCAGATCTCGATGTGGGCGCCCATGATGACGGTGCGGTCGCGGGGGAGTCCGAAGTGTTCGGCGGCGTCGGCGGTGATGTAGGAGGTCGCGATGAACAACCGCTTGCGCCAGCGTGCCATGGTCGGTGCGTCCCCGACGCGAAGCTCGATCTTGGACAGGAAGTAGGACGCCTGGTCGAGGTTCAGTCGCTGTCCCTCGATGGTGGCCGGATCGAGTTCCCTGAGCGCGCCGAGCACGTCTGGTTGGTCCATGTAGCCGAACCGGGCGGTGATGTGGCTGATGCCGTCGTCGGCGTAGCCGAGGTCGTCCACGGCGATCCGCTCGTTCGCCGGGACGCGAGGCACCGGCAGGGTCTCGACCGACATGATCAGGACGAGGTCGTGGCGTACGTGGTTGTGCTCGACGTTGGCGCGCAGTGCCAGCGGGGCGGTCTGCTTGCCGCGGTTGAGGAACACCGCCGTGCCGGGAACCTGGGCCGTGGCCGCCGTGGCCGCGTGTAGCTGGTCGACGAAGTCGCGTAGTGATCCCTCGCGGGTGTGCCGCTGCGCGGTGACGATCTGTCGTCCTCGCTGCCAGGTCGTCATGACCGTGAACGCGGTCAATGCGATGAGCAGCGGCAGCCAGGCGCCGTGGACGAGCTTGGTCAGGTTGGCCGCGACGAACAGGAGGTCGACCAGCAGCAGCACGCTCGCGCCGAGGCCGAGCAGCCATCGCGGTGTCTGCCACGTGTACCGGGCTATGTAGAAGAACATCAGGGTGGTGATGGTGATCGTCCCGGTGACCGCCATGCCGAACGCGTAGGCGAGGGCCGCCGAGCTGCGGAACGCGAGGACGAGCGTGAGCACCGAGACCATCAGCAGCCAGTTGATCCACGGGACGTAGATCTGGCCGATCGTGGACTCCGAGGTGTGGGCGACCCGCAGCCGAGGCAGGTAGCCGAGCTCGGCGGCCTGGGACGCGACCGAGTACGCCCCGGTGATCACGGCCTGGGAGGCGATGACCGTCGCCGCGGTGGCCAGCAGGACGAGGGGCAGCCGTGCCCAGCCGGGAGCGAGGAGGAAGAACGGGCTGTTGATGCGATCCGGGTGGTTGAGGATCAGGGCTCCCTGGCCGAGGTAGCTGAGCACGCACGCGGGGAACACGAGCAGCAGCCAGGCCCGGGTGATCGCCCTGCGGCCGAAGTGTCCCATGTCGGCGTACAGCGCCTCGGCGCCGGTGACCGCGAGCACGACCGCCGCCAGGGCGAAGAATCCGGTACCGATGTGGTGGATGAGGAAGCTCGCGGCGTAGGTCGGCGACAGTGCCTTGAGGATGGCGGGGTGTTCGGTGATGCCGGCCACCCCGAGCGTGCCGATGGTCACGAACCAGACGATCATCACCGGTCCGAAGACCCGGCCTACCGCTGCGGTGCCGCTGCGCTGGACGAGGAACAGCACCACGATGATCACGGCGGTGATGGGTACGACGAGGTCGCCGAGTGACGGTTGTACGATCTTGAGGCCCTCGACCGCGGACATCACCGAGATCGCCGGGGTGATCATGCTGTCGCCGAAGAAGAGTGCGGCGCCGAAGATGCCGAGCCCTGCCAGCAGGGCGGTGGTTCGTCGCCCCCGTGGCGTGCCCATCCGCCGCAGCAGGGTGATCAGTGCCATGATGCCGCCCTCGCCGTCGTTGTCGGCGCGCATCGCCAGCAGCACGTAGGTGACCGTGACGATGATCATCACGGACCAGAACACCATCGACACCACCCCGAGCACGGCGTGCGTGCTGACCGGGACGGGGTGCGGGTCCTCCGGGTTGAACACCGTCTGCAGGGTGTAGATCGGGCTGGTCCCGATGTCACCGAACACGACCCCGAGCGCACCGACCACCAGTGCGAGTCGCACGGTGTCCCGCGCATGCGCACCGTGGGCGTCCGGCGGCGCCGATGCGGGCCCCGGGGCCGCCTGCTGCTGCCGATCCGTCACGGCCGTCCTTCCTGGGTGCTGGCGGCTGCGTGTGCTGGTGGCCCGGCACGCGCGCCCAGACGGTACCGGCCATGCGCACGCAGCGGGGAGCGTGCGCTGTCCGCCCCGCGGTGGCCTGCGTCGGCCTCGGTACTTCGGTGACCGGTGGAGGCCGTGGTGGTCCGGGACACCGCTCCTGACGAGCGCCATAGGCTTGCCCCGTGGATGGGGAACACCGCGACACACCCGGATCGCGCCCTCCCGAGCCTGCCTCGGCGTCCACGCTCAGGGATGGAGCTGGCCGGCTGGGAAGCGCCCTGCGCGGGCCGGTGTCGCTGGTGCACCCTCGGCGCCGCACCGCCGGCCTCGAAGGCCTGCCCCTGGAGGCGCGTGCCTCGGTCGTGGCATGCGGGGTGTATCGCCATGGTGAGCGTGACTCGCATCCACGTGGTTTCGACGCGGCGCTGCGCGCCGTGCACGCGGGTCGGGACAGGTTCGTCTGGCTCGGCCTGTATGAGCCGTCCGAGGATGACCTGGCGGCGGTCGCGGCCACGTTCGGCCTGCATCCGCTCGCGGTGGAAGATGCCGCCCGGAGCCACGAACGCCCCAAGCTGGACAGCTACGGCGGCACCCTGTTCGCCGTGTTGAAAACCATCCGCTATGTCGAGCACGAGGAGGTCTCCGCCACCTCGGAGATCGTCGAAACCGGGCAGATCATGGTCTTTCTCGGCCGTGATTTCGTGGTCACCGTCCGTCATGGAGCGTATGGCGAGCTGCAGACGCTGCGCGCCCGTCTGGAAGCCCGCCCGCATCTGCTCGCCCGCGGCCCGGCGATCGTGCTGCACGCCATCGCCGACCACATCGTCGGCGGCTATCTGAAGGTCGCCGATCGGATACAGAGAGACATCGATACCCTCGAGAAAGCGGTGTTCGACGACCGGGTCCGCTTTCCCGATGCCGGTGCCGTGTACCAGCTCAAACGGGAAGTGGTGGAGTTCAAGCACGCCGTGCTGCCGCTGGCCGCACCGTTGCGTGCCCTCGCCGACCCGGACGGCGACGTCGGCCCGATCCCGCCCGAGGTACGTAACCGCTTCCGCGGCACCGAGGAGAACGTGCAGCGCGTCTCCGAACGCGTCGCCGGATTCGACGAACTGCTCGGCTCGTTCCTGCAGGCCACCCTCGCCCAGGTCTCCGTCGCACAGAACCAGGACATGCGCAGGATCAGCGCCTGGGCGGCGATCGCCGCTGTCCCCACCGCCACCGCGGGCATCTATGGCATGAACTTCGACCACATGCCCGAACTGCGCCAGGTCTGGGGTTACCCCGCCGTGTTGGCGTTCATCGTCACAGCCTGCCTCCTGCTCCACCGCGCCTTCAGACGCAACGGCTGGTTGTAGAACCGGACGCCGGACACGAGCCCACGCCGCGGAAGGTGTACCGAATCGGCCGTCGTGAAGGTCTTTGACGGGCGCTGCTGCGGGCGTGGTAGTCGAGCCCGGGTACGCCTCTGACCTGGGTCGATGAGCGGCATCGCGGCGAGCCCGAGCAGCACCCGCACGCGGGGAGAACCTGGCGGGAAGCCGGAAATCCATGCTGCGGCGGTTGTGGCGTTCCGCGGCCCGGGCGTGGTGAGTTCTGGGACCTGAACGGGCCTGAGTTCTACGGGTTCGACGGGGCGCTGCTGGCCCGGGTGGCCGTACGGGCCGGGCCTTCTGGCGCCGAGGTCCGCGCGGACGCGTGAGCGGACTGCGCCGACTCCGCTGCCGGCTGCCTCAGTAGTCCGTCGACCAGCGCGTTCAGCATGACGGCGAAGGTGTGGCCGCGGGCCGGTGGGCGGCCGAGTGCGGCGGCCACGGTCGGGTCGAGCGATGGAACGATGGCGTCGGCGACAACGTCGCCGACAGCCTGCTCGGGCCAGTCGCGGGCGACATGGCCGACCGTCACATGATCGCCGACGAGCTGGACGACGGCATTGGTCGCGTCGGCGACCTGAGCCCCGCGCAGGCCCGCCTGGGCGAACTCGCCTGCCAGTGCCAGCCGGGCCGGCCCCATCAGCGCCAGCAGGATTCCCCGCTGATGGGCCAGCTCCACCAGCCCGCGGTGTTCGTTGATGTTCCCCAGCAGGGAGGTGGCGGCCGACACGATGCGTTCCGCGGGCGACGCGCCGACGACGCCTACCGCGCCGATCGTGTCGCCCATCTGGCCGAGGACGGTGTCGAGAAGCTCGTCCCGGTTGCCGACGTGCCAGTAGATCGCGGTCGGCGCCACGCCCAGCTCGGCCGCGAGCCTGCGCATCGAGAACTGCTGGTAGCCGTCCCGCTCCAGCAGCGATCGGGCAGCGGCGATCACCTGGTTCGGGGTGAGGGGATCTCGCACAGTCCGGATGCTACCTACCTGCCGCCCTCATCAATTTGCCGCAATTTGCCGCACGTACCGGGTAAATTCGCCAGCGCCGCGCAGTATTCGTCGTACCGATCAGGTCCTGACCTCGGGTTTGACCGGGACGTCGAGGCAGATCGACATCGCCCGCCGGTATTGCTCGGCCGTGATCTCGGTGGCGTGACCCGTCGCAGGTACGCCCGCCACGTTTCCGCGCACGTCGACGACAGACCACAGCCCTGGTCAGCCGCGGGGCAGGCCGAGGATCCGCTCGGCGATGACGTTGAGCTGGATCTCCATGGTGCCGCCGCCGATCAGCTGTGTCGGCACGCTGAGGTAGCGGTCGACGCGTTCTCCCGCGGGGCCGTCGGCCAGCGCGGCCTTGGCACCGAACCAGCGCATGGACCGCTGGCCGATCTGGGTGACGAGAAGGCCGGAGGCGGCCTTCGACACGCTGGATTCCGCGCCGGGGCGCAGCCCGGACAGGGTGCGCTGGGTGGTGCGCAGGGCCATCGCCGCCAGCGCGTGGGCGGTGGCGAACATGGCGCCGATCTCGCGGGTTGTGTCGTGTGGTGCGCTGGCGAGCTCACCCGAGGCTGCAAGGTCGAGTAGTTGGGTCGGGATGTGCTGCATCCCGCTGATGCTGACGCGTTCGTTACCCAGGGTCGTGCGGGCCAGGGCCCAGCCCCCGTTCACCTCACCGACCAGATGGCGGTCAGGCACGAAGACGTCGTCGAGGAAGACCTCGTTGAACAGGTAGCCGCCGTTCGCCTCGCGCAGCGGTCGGATGTCGAGGCCGGGTGCGGCCATGTCGACGAGGAAGTAGGAGATGCCCTTGTGCTTGGGGGCCGCAGGGTCGGTTCTGGCCAGGCAGATGCCGTAGTCCGCCTCCCGGGTGCCGGTGTTCCAGACCTTCTGCCCGGTCAGTAGCCAGCCGCCGTCGGTTTTCACGGCCCGGGTCGACAGGGCGGCGAGGTCGGAGCCGGCGCCCGGCTCGCTGAACAGCTGGCACCACTGGAGATCGCCGCGCAGCGTCGGTGGGACGAAGTAGTCCTTCTGTTCCTGGGTGCCGTGGGCGAGGATCGTCGGCAGCGCCCAGTCGCCGATGATCAGCCGTGGCTGGGTGACTCCGGACCGTTCGTACTCCTGCTGGATCACCAGCTGTTCGACCGGGGTCGCGGCGAGGCCATAGGGCTTCGGGTAGTGCGGCACGACGAGGCCTTCGTCCGCGAGGCGCTGCCGGCGGGCTGGCCCGTCGGCGGGCAGCGCCGCGACCTCGGCGAGCACGCCGGCGATGCGGGCCCGGAACGTGTCGTCCGCGTGCGACAGGTCGATGCTGAAGTCGCGGGCGGTGTGCTGGACGAGTTCGCCCGTCAGATGTTCCCAGTCGTCGATCGGGCCGAGCAGGTTCTCCAGGACCATCGCTCGACGCCAGTAGAAGTGGGCGTCGTGCTCCCAGGTGTAGCCGATCCCGCCCAGCAGTGTGATCGTCTCCAGGCCGATCTCGGTGGCTCGCGGCAGGCAGGCGACCGCGGCGCCGGCGGCGGCGATGGCGAGCTGCTCGTCGTCCTGCTCCAGCGCGCGGGCGGCGTCCCAGGCTGACGCCGACATTGTCTCGACGTCGATGAACAGTCGGGCGCATTTGTGCTTGATCGCCTGGAACGAGCCGATGGGCCGGCCGAACTGCTCGCGGATCTTCGCGTAGTCGATGCCGGTCGTGACGCACCACCGTGCGAGTCCGACCGCCTCGGCGGCGAACAGCACCGCCGCGACCGCGCGGATCTGCGCGGCGTGCACGTGGAGGACCTGTTCCGGGCCGACGGTGACGTCGGTCAGCGTCACCGTTCCGACGGCGCGGGTGTGGTCGACCGGCGCGCCTGCGGTCGCCTCGACGCCGCCGCCGGGTTCGGCGGTGAACCAGATCTCGTCGCCGTCCGGGGTGGTCGCGCCGAGAAGCAGGATTGCCGCCCCGGGGGCGCCGAGCACCGGCAGGGTGGTGCCGGCGACCCGGTAGGTGCCGTCGGGGCCGGGCGTGGCTGTGACGCCGTTGGCCGCGAGCGCCGTGGCCCCGGTCGTGCCGGCCGCGAGCACTGGCAGCAGCCGTTTGCGCAGGCTGTCGTCGCCATACCGGGCCAGCACGCTGCTGGTCAGCACGCTGGGCAGCAGCGGGCCGGGCAGCAGTCCGCGTGCGCTCTCCTCGACGACGACCGCCAGTGCCACGGCCCCTGCCCCGGCGCCGCCGAGATCCTCCGGGAGGTGCAGCGAGGTCAGGCCCTGCTCGACGATCGCCTGCCAGTAGTCGGGAGCCGCGCCCGCGACCCACCGTTCCAGGCCTGCCCGCACCCGCTCGGAGGCAGCGTGCCGGGAGACGAAGCCGCGCACGGCGTCCGATAGTGCGGCGTGGTCCTCGTCGAGACCAATGGACACGGTGCATCACTCCTCGCGGCTGACGAGCCAGCGGTCGGCCCATCTGGGGCTTTCAGGGCATTGAGCAAAAACTGTGCGAGCGTGACGGGTCGCCCAGGTCCGGCGCGGTGGGCCCGGCTGCCCGTGCCCGTGCCCGTGCCCGTGCCCGTGCCCGTGCCCGTGCCCGCGATCGCGATCGCGATCGCGATCGCGGGCAGCCAGGTCAGAGTCGTGCGGGTCAGTGGGCGGGGTGCAGAGCGACGAGTCGTTCACTTTCGTCCCAGAGCCGCTGGGCGAGGCCGAGGTCGGCGGCCACGGGGGTCAGCGTGGCCGGCTTGGTCCGTTCGAAGTAGACGCCGGTGGTCGTGGCCAGCTCCGGGGACGTGGCCAGGGTGATCGAGGGGACGGCGCCCCGTGCGGCGGTCAGCGGCTCCGGGAGATTCGCCAGCGCGGCGTTTGACGCCGCGTTGTCGCGTGGCACGGTGACCGCGTGCGCGAGGTCGGCTTCGCGGGGCTGGCCCAGCTGGGTGGCGACGTAGCCCGGGTTGAGGGCGTTGACGGTCACGCCGGAGCCGGCGAGCTGGCGGGCCAGGATCTGCATGAAGTAGAGGTTGGCGAGCTTGGACTCCGCGTAGACCTGGAGCGAGTGGAAGCGCTCGCGGTGCTGTAGGTCGTCGAAGCAGAGGCCGTCCGGTGCCGCGCGGTAGGCACCGGACGAGACGATCACGATCCGGGCCGGTGCGCGCGCGATGATCCGCTCCCGCAGCAGGCTGGTCAGCAGGAACGGGCCGAGGTGGTTGACGCCGAACGCCGCCTCGAACCCCTCCTGTGTCTCCCAGCGGTGCCCGCCCGGCGCGAGCCCCGCATTGTGGACGAGGACGTCGATGCGCGGGTAGCGGTCCAGGACGGTCGCGGCGAACTCGCGGATCGAGACGAACGACGCCAGATCGAGCGGCAGGAGGTCGACGGTCTTCCCGGTCCGGCGCTCGATCTCGGCCACCGCCGTGGCACCGCGCTCCGGATCCCGCGCGGTGGCGACGACACGCAGGCCCCGCTCCGCCAGGCCGAGGGCTGTTTCCAGCCCGATGCCGGTGTTCGCACCCGTGACGATCGCGACCGGCTGGGTGACGCCGTTGTTCATAGTCGAGTTCCTTCTGTTGTGGCACGGTGCTCAGGCGCGGCGCGCAGGCACGGTCAGTCGTCGGACCACTCGGTGGCGACGCTGCCCTGCCAGCGCGGCGACCGCCGTTCCAGGAAGGCCAGGACGCCTTCCTTGGCGTCCGGTGCGCCCATGGTGTGGTGGTGGGCAGCCGTCTCCCGGGCCTCCACTCCCGCGGGGTCCAGGCCCCAGGTGTCCCAGAGCAGCCGCTTGCTGTACGCGACGGACAGCGGGGCGGTGTTGACCGCGATGTCCCGGGCGATCTCCAGGGCTGCGGGCAGGACCTCCTCGTTCGGCAGCACCCGGCTGCAGACGCCCAGCTCTCGGGCCTCCTGGCCGTCGAACGTGCGCCCGGTCAGCAGGATCTCCGCCGCGCCGGACATGCCCGCGATCCGGGGCAGCGTCCAGTGTGAGTAGGCATCCCCGAGCACGCCACGACGCGCCTGGACGATGCCGTACTTCGCGTCGGCCGCGAAGATTCGGATGTCGCACTGCAGGGTCAGGGTGAAGCCGATGCCGATCGCGTGGCCGTTGACCGCCGCGATGACAGGCTTACGTACCCGCCACGCCGGCATGCTCAGCCCCGCCGCGCTGAACGCCGCGCTGCCGGGGCGGGCGAACGTGTCCCCGCCGGACGTCATGTCCGCGCCGGCGCAGAACGCCGGCGGCGTTCCCGTCAGCACGACCGCCCGGACCGCGTCGTCGGTGTCGCACCGCTCGTACGCCGCCACGAGGGCGCGGGCCATCGAGCCGCCGAACGCGTTACGCATCTCGGGCCGGTGCAGGGTGAGCGTTGCGACGCCGTCGGCGAGGTCGAACAGGACCGTCACCGTGGCACCGTCGCGGACGCGGACGCGGACGCGGAGGCGGAGGCGGAGGCCTGGCCGTCGGCCTTCGCGGACGCGGCGTGCAACGACCGCGCCACGTCACCGATCAGGTCGTCACCGACCGGGTAACCGGGGAAGTAGGCACAGACCCGGTCACAGTCGCCATAGCGGCGGACGATCTCCTCGGCCACCTGGTCAGGAGTGCCGCAGACGGCGATGGTCTCGAACATCTCGTCCGTGACCAGCTCGGTCATCCCGGCCCAGTCCCCACGCTTGGAGCGTGCGTTGAGCTCGGGCTGCAGGTCGCCCCAGCCCTCCACCTCCAGCACCGGCCGGTAGGACGGGGTCGACCCGTAGAACCCGACCAGGCCGCGCGCCGCCCGCGCCGCGGCCAGCTCCTGCTCCGAACGCCCGACCGCGACGATCACCTCGGCGGTGATCTCCAGGTCGGCGCGGCTACGCCCGGCAGCGGCGAGACCGGCCTCGATCGCCGGCATCGTGCGTTCCCGCATATGCCGGTCGCTGTTGAACGGCATCACCAGGATCCCGTCGGCGACCTCGGCCGCCATCTGGTTCATCTTCGGCCCGAGCGCGCCCACCAGCACCTTCGGCACACCGTACGGGTTCGGACCCGGATTGAACGCCGGGGTCATCAAAGTGTGGGTGGTGTACTCGCCGCGGACGTCCAGCCGGGTGCCGTCCTGCCAGCTGCCCAGGATCGCCTTCGTCGCCTGGACCCACTCACGCATCTGCGTCACCGGCCGACCCCACCGGGCGCCATACCGCTTCTCCACGTGCGCCCGCACCTGCGAGCCGAGCCCGAGCCGGAACCGGCCCTGCGACAGCAACTGCAGATCATAAGCCGCGTGCGCCAGATGTAGCGGGCTGCGCGGAAACGCGATCGCGACGTTCGTCATCAGATCCAGCGAACACACCGGCGCCGCTGCGACCAACGGAAAGAACAAATCGTGCGAGTTCTCGAAGCTGAACACCCCGTCCACCCCGGCACGCTCCAGCGCCCGGGCACGCTCGGCCGCGTCCACGACCGAATTCGACAACATCACGTCCAGCTTCAGCGCCATCGTCGGCTTCCGCTCCTCGTCTCCCGATCAAAATGCGCACAGCGGTATGGCCTCTGCCGCCTCCGTCGAACGAGGCCGGGCGCGATTCTGGCGGCGGCGCCAGGCTCCGCCCGTCGATTCGGCGGATACCTGGGCGTCCGTCAGGCGGCCTCGTCGGGATCGAGACCGAGCTGGGCAGGCGTCGGTCCGAGCTCGGCGGCTGCCGAGGTCAGGAGCTCGGCGTCGAAACGGTAGAAGTCGATCGCGTTGAGGCCGAGGATGCGCCGCGCCTCCGCCGGCGGCACTCCGGCGACGGCGGCTGCGATGGAACCTCGGCTGTCGGGCCATGTGCCCTCGGTGTGCGGGTAGTCGCTGCCCCACATCATGCGTTCGACGCCGGCCTCGTGCCGGCGGCCGGCATCAGCGGCCCGCATGAAGCTCACTCCGAACCAGATGTTCTCCCGCAGGAACCCGCTCGGCGCCTGCCCCAGGCTTTCGATGAACTTCGGACCCACCAGCTCGCGCATGGCGTCGCCGGTGTCGTACTCCACCTTGCCGGTGAGGACGGAGTGCAGGCCGTCGTGCGTCATTGCGTCGTTGAGTACGCCTTCGAAGCTCTGCTCGGTGACCACGTAGCGCAGAGTCGGATGCCGCTCGAAAAGGCCGGACCAGATCAGCAGCCACAGGTTGCGGTGCGAGTAGAAGGTGAACTCCTGGAGGTACACGAGCCGGGCCATGCCCGGTTTGCCGCCGTAGTCCGGCGACCCGCTGCCGCCGTGGTGGTTGATCGGGATGTCGAGGTCGGCGCACGCCGCCCAGATCGGTTCGTAGCTCTCGTCCCAGATCGGCGGGATCGGCGCGCCCGGCGGGATCGGCGGCAGCAGGATGCCTCCGGTCAGCCCGTTCTCGCGGGCCCAGGTGATCTCTCTGACCGCCTCGTCCGGCTCGTTGAACAGCACCTGCGCGATTCCGGCCCGCCGGCCGGGAACCTCGCGGCAGAAGTCGGCGAGCCAGCGGTTGTGTGCTTTCAACCCGGCCCAGCGGCGCGGGTAGTCCGCCGCGGTCGGGGGACCGGCGACGAGCGCGGTCTGCGGGCAGAACGGCGGATTCGTGTTCGGGAAGATCACCTCGGCGACGATGCCGTCCTCGTCGAGGTGGCCCAGGCGTTTCGCGCTGTTCCAGTTCCGGTCCGCACGCACCTCGTCGAGATCGCTCCAGGGATTCACGAAATCGCGCGACCAGCTGTCGAAATCGTCGTGCCATGTTCGCGGAAGATAGTCGCGATAACCGAGTAACGGCGCACCGGCATGGCAGTCTGCCGACACTATGACCACCGGCTCTTCGGTGGTCGCGGATTCGGCCTCCATGTACCCTCCAGAGCAATAGTGGCTGCTACCGACCAGGGCACTGTAACACCCGTAACATTGGACGTAAAGTCGAAAAGTCGATCGTAGTCGGATCGACGCAGTGGGCGCCGGTCGAGGCGTGGGAGCGGCAGTGGAAGATCACGGGGTGTGGCGGGCTGGCGGACGGCCCGGAGGGTGCCGTTGCCTTCGCGGAAGCGCCCGCTGCTCTGGCGCGGTAAGCAGGCGGCCCGGGGCCCGGGCCGCCGCCCGTCGAGGCGCCGACGGACTGACGGAGGTTGGCCGTGAGTCCGGCGTCGACCTTCACCGCGGCCGGTCGACGACCCGTGAGGTGACCCTGCACGATCTGCCGGGTGGTCGGTCCGCCGAGCGTCAGGTGCCGGATACCAAGCAGAAGGCCAGTTACCGATAGATCTACCGCGGGTGCGACCGGCGGTGCGCGGAACGTAATCTTGAGATGGCCGTCTGGATGGAACGGCCACCCCGCCTCATCAGGTCGTCGCTGAGCGCAGGATCCGCCGTGACGCGAGGGCGAGCTGCAGCCTTAACCGGCCCGCCGGTTCCTTCAGCGGCCATCCAAGGACAACCTCGGCGTGCGCGAGCCGGCCCTGAAGCGTGGAGTGGTGCACGTTCAGCGTTCTCGCCGCGTCACGAAGGCTGCCAGTACTCGCGACCGCGTCGAGCGTGGCGAGCATCCAGGGAGCTGTCGCCGCGGTCCGGTGGAGCGCCTGGATGTCCGGCACCGTCCGCGGGCACGAGTCGACCGCCGGGATCAGAAGAGCGAGGACGCCGAGCTCATCGGCGTGCACGACCCGAGGGCCCGGGTCGGCATCGGTGCCGTCAGCGGTGAGCCGCAGTGCCAGTCGGGCCGCGTCCCACGAGGCCGGTAGGTCGGCGGGCGCGACCGCCGGACCGATCCCGGCGCGCTGCTTCTGGGTCCGCCTGGCGTCATGGGCCAGCACGAGCGCGGTTCCGTCCTCCAGCGCGATGGCCCGGACGCGTGCGGGTAGCCGCAGCCGACGTACCGCCGCGAGCCGGTCGCTTTTGGAGACCCGGGCATCGAGGACCAGTTCGAGCGAGGCGGACTCGTCGAGGTGAGCCTGGCCGGCGGTCCTCTCCAAGGCCGCTCGGACCGCGGCCGCCGCACGTTCGAGCACGACGGCCTGGAGGGTTGGAACCGGCCGGGGCGCTTCCAACCACAGCGCCGCGCCGACCGCGTTGACCGCGGCTGTGGGCCAGGTCGGATCAGGGGCGGATGACGGCGACTGCGGGGTGCCGTCGGGCAGCATGCGCACGGCGTGCCGCCCGGTCGGGTCAGCCAGCCGCACCGGGCAGGCGGCAAGTTCCGCGGCACTTGCCACGATCGCCGGCAGACCAGCCCGGCTCGCCACCAGCAGATCGAAATGGGCGATCACACGAATCGCGACGGCCGCCTCCACGTCCAGGTCCGCCAGCCGCACCGCGAGCTCCCTCATCGGCTCATAATCGCCCCCTGCCGCGCACGCCGGCCAGCGGCCGTAGATCTCGGACGTGCGACCTGCCGCGGGACTCACGCACCTGGCCGAGCCGGTGACGGTGATCCACACGCCATTCGGCGGGCCGCGCCCGTCGGTTGGCGGCTATCGGCGGCCCCGGAGAGCGGCCAGAATCGCGGGGACTCGTCACATGCCGAGGCACTCCGCCACCTCGGCTGCCTGAGGAAGAGACGGAGCACCATGAGCGACCAGCCAGGCGCGCACGTTCCGACGAGTGTCAGTGAGGTCGCACGCCAGTTCCTGGCAGCTCCCGCGTCTGACCGGGCCACCTATCCGGCGCTGACCGACGCCCCGGCGTGGTCGCGACTCATCGACATCACCAATTCAGCCCTCCGGGAGCGTTTTTCCGGCTTCGATTTCCCGGTGGAGGTGCAGGACACGAAGATCGCGGGGGTGCGCACCTTTGTCCTGAATTTGCGGGGTATGTCAACCGAGAAGACTCCGATCTACCTTGACCTCCACGGCGGGGCACTGATCGCGGGCGGTGGAGAGCTGTGCCGTCTGATCAGTTCGGCCACCGCGATGATCAACGGAATGATCACTTGGGGTGTGGACTACCGGATGCCGCCGTCCCATCCCTATCCGGCTGCTCTCGATGACTGTGTCGCGGTCTACCGGGCACTTCTCGAGGAACGGGAGCCGTCGGACATCTTCGTCGGCGGAGGCTCCGCGGGTGGGAACCTCGCGGCGGCACTGCTCGTGCGAGCGAAGGAGGAAGGTCTGCCGATGCCCGCCGCTCTGGTGCTGCTCAGCCCCGAGGCCGATCTCACCGAGTCGGGTGACTCCTTCTTCACCAACAGGCTGTTCGACAACGTCCTCGGAAGCCTCCACGACGTGAACCTGCTCTACGCCGACGGCCATGACCTGTCCGATCCACACCTGTCCCCGCTGTTCGCCGATCTCGTCGGATTCCCGCCGACCTTCCTGCAGTCCGGCACCCGGGATCTGTTCCTGTCCAACACGGTCCGCATGCACCGCCGCCTGCGATCCGCCGGCGTCGAGGCGGAACTACACGTCTTCGAGGCGATGCCCCATGGCGGATTCGGCGGCACCAGCCCGGAGGATCTTGAGATGTGCGCCGAAATGCGTAGGTTTCTCGACCGCCACCGCCGTAAGGGCTGAGACCGGTCCGGTTCAGCGGCTGCGGAGCCGGCCGATTTCTAACAGAGTTTCACCGCCTGGATCAGCCCTCGCAAGTAGGACATGACCGCGTGGTGCCTATCGGTACCAGTATCGTCACATGCGACGCGCTCCCGCCGACTACGGTGATCTCGGCCATTGTGGTCACCTCGTCGGTCGACCATGAATAATATTGCTCGTTTTATATGCAGGTGTGATGATGCAGGCCCGTAGGTGAGGCCGCAACCCGCGGCGGCGAGAATCCCCACGACGTTCACCCGGCGGATCCCTGTCCAGTTGTTCGCCTTCTGGTAGGTCAGATCCGTCTGCCCTCGCGATCTTTCACAGAAGGAGCTCTCGCAATGCGACATCATGGTCGGGCCGCCCTGGTCTTATCCGTGGCCTGCGCAGTCGGCGTCGCCGGCTGCTCGGCCGGCTCGAATGGGAGTAGTGCCGGGACGGTCACCGTGAACCCGGCGCTCAGCAAGCTCGGCCCGGACCACGGGTGGAGCCAGACGAACGTCACCGTTGATCCGAACAGTCTGGCGTGCAGCGCGCCAGCGTCGAACCCGAACCGTGGTGTCACCGCGACGTCGGTCAAGATCGGGATGCTCGCGACGGCGACCAGCCCGGGAGGTGTCGCCTTCGGGGACTTTCCCACCGGCGCGAAGGTCCGCATCGACGCGGCGAACGCCGCGGGCGGTGTCAACGGCCGGACGATCGACCTTCTCGGTACCCGCGATGACGCAGGAGACGCCGGCCGGGACGGCGCCCAGGCCAAGGCCCTTGTCGAGAAGGACCAGCCCTTCGCCGCGTTCGTCCAGACAATCGACGGCAACTACATCGACGCGTTCTGCTCTGCGGAGATGCCGTTCTTCGGCTGGGGCGGCAACTCGGGCTTCTGCGGCAACGCCATCGGCTTCGGGATCACCGGATGCGCGACCCCGAAGACCGGCGACCCACGCGCCTACGACACGGGCGGCGCGCTGACCATGGCCAACGCGCTGCCCGCGGGCACCGCCAGGACGGCGGCGCTGATCGGTCTCGACAACGATTCGGCCCGGCAGGGCATCATCACCGTCGGCCAGGGCATGCAGGCAGGCGGCTTCAAGATCGTCTACGAGGAGTCGCCCATCCCGATCTCCGGGCTGAAGGACGCCACCTCGATCGTCAACGACATCATGCGGGCCGACTCGGGCAAGCCCCCGGCCGTCGTCTTCTTCGTCGCCCAGTTCGGTGACGCGGTGAAGCTCTCCGGTTCTCTGAAAGCAGCCGGCTACAAGGGCATGATCGTCTCACCGCTCTACGACCCCCGGGTCTCGACCGTGCCCGAGCTCGAAGGCACCTACGCCCTGCTGGGGTGGCAGGGCGGCTTCGCCACCGACGTTCCGGCCGTCGCGCAGATGGTCGCGGACTTCAGGAAGTACTCTCCCGGCACCGCCCTGAGCCTCACGGCGACAGCTGGCTACTGGGCTGCGGACATGCTGGTCAAGGCCCTCCAGAAGACCGGCGAGAACCTCACCGTCGACAGCTTCCTGAAGACCCTCAACACCAGCTACACCAACTACGTCCCTGGCACGGTCCCGGAGACCCGCTGGCCCCTCAACCACGTCGCACCCTCGCCCTGCGGGACACTGGCACATCTCACCAATGGAGCCTGGAGCGCGCCCGGACTGCAGTGCGGAGCCATCGCCAAGGCATCCTGAACGGGGGTCCGGCATCGGGGCGTCGTCCTGCCCGTGGCGATCGCGTAGGTGAGCAAGCGGCCTGTATTCGGCCTCCCAGCGTGAGCAGCTCGGCTTCGGTGCGGGCCGGCAATCCGCTGTGGCCGGTGTCAGGAGTAGGCACAGCACGAGAACAACCTTGCCCTCGGCGTCGAACACCGGGGCGTTGACCGCGAAGGCGCGGTGACGGGCGGCCGGGTCGGCAGCCGCGGGCGCAGTTGCCGAGGGATCCGGTCAAGGCCGGGTCAAGGCGGCATGTCTGCCCTCCAGAACATGTCGGCGTGAGGGAGTAGCCGGGCCTGTCGCGTCCGGCCGCGCGCGATCACGCCCGCGGCGGCTTGCATGCAAGGATCATTGAGTGCATAATGTATCCATTATCTGATCGTGGTGGCGAGGTGGCCGGTGCCGGGGCTACCATCTCCCGCCAGACAACCCATCGGTCTCGACACCCTGACCCGAACCGGACGTGCGCGAGCGGCGGAGGATCTTCGACCTTGTCAGGCTCCTGGTCGCCCGCTCGGGAGACCGGCTACGCCGAGCGCCCCTGGCGGCGGGCGGGCGCATGATGTCCCGGACTTCAGCCGACCCAGTCCTCATCGTCTGCATAATGCGACCATTGATTTGGCGATTGCATCCCTGTAAGACTAGGCGCGCCAGCTTCGGCCCATGTCCGCAGGAAGCTTGCTGAGCTGCCGGTGCCGCCCGAGGAGACGCCTGTGCCAGAAACGACCTGACACCTCGGACCGAGATCACTTTGCCTCGCCTCGCACCAGCGGAGGTGCCCACTGCCTCTCCGAGGGTGCTCTGACTACCGATCCCGCGTGACGCCGATGATCGATCGCAAAGCCGATCTCGCGCACATTTGCCGGCGCCGATGTGCCTACCAGCCCCAGAGTCCCGCAGCCGACGAATTCCGCGCGCTGGCGCCGCCGATTCACCGAGCGACGCCTACCGGCAGTGCAAGGACCCCTTCGTGATATCTGGCCGGCATGCGCGGGATTTGCGCCCCGACACAAAGGAGACATCCGATGACTCAGGACGCCAGGTCCGCCAAGATGGTGTTCTTTCGATCCGAGGACGCCACGCCGATCGACGATGACGGCATCATGTCGGCTCCCACAATCGACGAGGCCGTGCATGAGCAGCTCGATCTCACCCCCATCGTGCACGGCCAGCGCGTCAGGGTTCTTTTCAAGGGAGAGGGGCCAGATGGCTTCAGCCTCGTCTACTCGTGGTTCGGCGCAGGCTTCCGGCTACCCCGGCACAGCCACTCCGCGGACTGCCTCTACTACGTCCTCTCCGGCGAGATCCTGATGGGCAGCAGGGTGCTGAAGGCCGGAGACGGGTTCTTCATCAAGGCTGACGCCCCGTACGCGTACACCGCGGGTGACGAGGGTGTTGAGGTACTGGAATTCCGCACGTCAACGAGCTTCGACAACAGAATTCTTGACCAGACCGCTGAACGCTGGAAGCCTGTCATCGCGGCCGCGGTCGCCAACCAGGACCGTTGGCTCGCTGCCACCGCCGGCGCCTGACCGTCGAGCCGCGTCGGGTCGACGCGGCAAACTCCTTTCCGCAGGCTCGGTAGCAGACAGCTTGAGATCGTGGTCCCCAAGTACCTGAATGGATTTCTGAGCCAGTCTGCATCCACCATGGCACGCTTCTGAAGGCCGTAGTGGCGCGGTCCCGGTCAACCGTTGGAAGGAACGCCACGGCCTTGCTCTGCGCCATGCGGCGGCGAAACCCGACTCGCTGGGGGGAGAAGCCACGGTGGTGGCGTTCGTGGCCAGCGCAGTGTTCATCCGCCGCCTCACCGGGGCCGTCTGGCACATTCCGGCGCGGACGGCTCGGCCCCTGGCGACCTGCATGTCCTGGAACTCGTGCGCTGGGGTCAGGCGCCCTCCGGATCGCGGTGCATCCCAGTGCCTGAGTTCGACACCTCGGTATCAACTGCTTCTGGAGGTTTCTGGCGTGTTCACCCTGCGCTTCGACATGCGGGCTCCGGAGACCGGCGCCCCTGCCACCGAGTTATACGCCGCCGCCCTGGAGATGGCCTCCTGGGCGGAGTCCCGTGGCTGCCTGTCGGCACTCCTCTGTGAGCACCACATGGCCAGTGACGGCTACCTGCCTGCTCCCCTGACACTGGCCAGCGCGATGGCCGCCCGCACCAGCACACTGACGATCATGATCGCGATCGTCATCCTCCCGTTGCACGACCCGGTCCAGCTCGCCGAGGAGCTGGCGGTCCTCGACATCATCAGCAAGGGCCGTGTCATGCACGTCATGGCCATCGGGTACCGCCCTGCCGAATACGAGATGTACGGCGTCGACTACCACCGCCGCGGCAGGATCGCCGATGAGAAGATCGAGGTGCTTCTGCGGGCCAAGACCGGCGAGGCCTTCGAGTACCAGGGCCGCCGGATCCAGGTCACTCCCGCGCCGGTGACGCCAGGCGGGCCGATGGTTTCCTGGGGCGGCGGCAGCATCGCCGCGGCCCGGCGGGCCGGCCGCAACGGCATCGGGTTCTTCGCGCAGAAAGGCGACCCCGAGCTTCGGGTCGCCTACGAGGAGGCCGCCCGCGCCGCCGGTCACGAGCCCGGCATGTGCGTTCTGACGCCGGACGACGCCACGACGACGATGTTCGTCGCAGAGGACGTCGACGCCGCCTGGGAGGAGCTCGGCCCATACCTCATGCACGACGTGCGCAGCTACGCCGCGTGGAACGAGGGCAACACCGGCACCGCCAGCCTGTCGTTCGTCGAGACGGCCGAGGAACTCCGCAGGGAGAACCGCAGCCACCGGATCCTGTCGGTGCCCGAGGCCATCGAGCATGTCCGGGCCGGCGCGCCGCTCGGGCTGCACCCGCTCATCGGAGGCCTTCCACCGGAGATCGCGTGGCGGTACCTGAAGGTCGTCGACGAGCAGGTCATGCCCGCCCTCGCCCGGTGAGGCGATTCGACCAGTAGGGCGAAACATCCCAGAACAACCCTCCGATGAAAGGAAAGATGTTGCCGTTACGAGTCGTTCAGTGGACCACGGGCATCGTCGGCCGCAGCGCGGTGCGCACGGTCCTGGCCCACCCGGACCTCGAGCTCGTCGGGTGCTTCTCCTGGAGCGCGGACAAGGCCGGTAAGGACGTCGGTGAGCTGTGCGGTATCGACCCGGTCGGGGTGGTGGCCACCGACAGCGTCGAGGAGATCCTCGGCCTACGGCCGGACGTCGTGCTCTACATGCCGCTGCACTGGCGGGTCGACGAGATGGTCCGGCTGCTGGAGGCCGGTATCAACGTCGTCTCGACCGCGAACTTCATCACCGGCCGTTCCTACGGCGACGAGGCCATGCGTCGCCTCGACGACGCCGCGAAACGCGGCGGGGTGTCGCTGTACGGCACCGGCATCAACCCCGGCTACGCCAACGCCCTCGGCCTGATGGCCACCGCGGTGTGCCGCCGGGTGGACCGGGTGTCCGTCCTGGAGTCCGTCGACTGCACTGCTTACGCCTCGCCGCAGACCTGGCTGGAGACCGGTTTCGCCGTCCCGCCCGACACGCCCGGCCTCGCCGAGCTCGCGAAGAACCGGCAGCTTGTCTTCGTCGACGCTGTCGAGATGATGGCCGAGGCGCTGCGCGTCGAGCTGGACGAGATCGTCTACACACCCGAGTTCGGGGTCGCTACCGAGGACCTCGACCTCGGCTACATGAAGATCTCCAAGGGCCACGTGTGCGGGCTGAAGGGCCTGTGGTCCGGGCGGGCCGGCGGACGGTCGGTCATCGAGCTCGGCCTCGTCTGGCGGCTCGGCCATGCCATGGAGCCGGACTGGCCCACCGAGGAGGGCTACGTGATCGAGGTCGACGGTGAGCCGTCGGTCCGCTCCAGGTTCACGGTCCGCTACGACACCGCCGGCGTCGACTTCGGCATGCCCACCGCCAACCCCGCCGTCAATGCCATCCCCCACGTTGTCGCCGCGGCACCTGGCCTGGTGACCGTCGACGAACTATCGATGATCACCGCCGCCGGCCTCGTCGCGACGGGGACCTGAGCCGCACCGCGTCGCGTGCCCGAACCACCGTCTGGCCCAATCACAACGCGTTCGTCCACACGAGGAGAGGTGGAGGTCCGGTGAGCTCGACACAGGAAGATCACACGCTGATGAGTCTGGCGGAACTGCAGGCCCGAGAGGACATCAGAAGGCTCGTTTCACTCTACGGGCAACTGTTAGATGATCTTCGCTTCGAGGAGTGGGGGCACCTCTTCGCCGAGGATGCGATCTGGCGGATTCCGTCGGTCACCTTCGAGGGCAGGGCGGCCATCGTCGAGGGCGTCGGGGCGATGGAGCCGACCGAGCCCGGGCGGGCCAGGCATCTCAGTCTCGATCCCGTGATCGATTTCGAGTCGGCGACGCGGGCACGAGTGTGGACCGACCAGATCGCGCTTCAATGTCCGGAGGAGAACTGGGTCGTCGCGGCCGCCGGGCGTTACTACGACGTCGTCGAGTTCGACGGGACCGCCTGGCGGTTCGTCAGCCGGGAGGCCGACGTGCGATGGCCACCAGGAAGTGCGGGACTGACGGGCCTCGTTCCGGTTCCCGCTCGCTGAGTCCCCTCCGTGGGTGTGGTGTGCACGCTGTCAGACCCGCGCACTGTGCGGGTCTGACAGCGTGCTCGGCCACGGCCGTCGGCGCGCGGCGCTCGACGGCGCTCGACGGGGGAGGACGTCAGCCCGGTCGGGGGTCGCGGTGCGCGTGGAAGACGCGCAGCGCATGCGCGCCAGCGGGGGTCCGCCGAGACTCGTCGATCATCGCGCGCAGTGGCGGCGGGGTGTCCCGCAGCGGCGGTATCGCGCCGCCGAACTCGTCCGGCCAGACCACTGGCGCGGCTGCCACCGCGAAGGCCAGGTCCGACAGCGTGAAGCGGTCGCCGGACAGGTACGGCCGGCCGTCGGCGAGCCGCTCGCCGACCGCCCCGAGCACCGTCCCGATGGTCGCGGCGGCCGCCCGCTCCCTGGTCGCCGTCAGCCGGAGCAGCCCGCGCAGCAGGCCGGCGAAGAGCGGGTAGCCCACCCGGACGGCGGCGCGTTCGCCCGCCGACGTGCCGTCGCCGAGGGCGTGCACCATCACCGGCCGCAGAGGCAGCAGGTGGTAGTAGGCGAAGACCGTGGTCGCGCTGGCGAGGGTGCGGTGGAAGAGCCTCCAGTCGGCCGCCAGGTCGGCCGGGTCGGCGTCGTCCGGCCGCAGCCGGCGTTCCGGCACGGTTCGCGCCTCCAGGTGGTCGACCATCTCGGCGACCGTGGCGAGCTCGGCGCCGTCGTCCGACAGCAGCGGGAAGCGCACCGTATGGCCGCGCCGCAGTGTGACGAGCGAGGAGAAGACGAGCGTGTGCCGCTCTTCCCGGTGCGGGAGGCCGTAGTAGGCGAGCAGGAACCGGCTGAACTCGCTGTCCAGGCTTGGTGGGAACGTGACCAGCGTCGCCTCGGTCACGACCGGCCCGCCCGCCGGATCCGCAGGCTGGCCGGGTACGGCCCATCCCAGCGCAGGTCGCCGGCGCGGACGAGGTCGCCGCCCTCCAGCAGCGCCATGGCGAGCGCCGGTAGCTGCACCCGGTTGATCTGCAGGCCGAAGCAGGTGTGCAGCCCGTGCCCGAAGTGCAGGTAGTCGCCCCACGCCCGGCCCGGTCGGAAGCGCCCGGCGTCGGGCACCACCGAGCCGTCGAACATCGCCGATCGGGTGGCGACGAGCACCCGTGTGCCCGCCCGGACGACCGTCTCCCGGCCGGTCCCGGCCGCGAGCACCCGGTCGGCCGCGCAGACCCGCAGCAGCGCCCACGTCTGCGGGCGGAAGCGCAGCGCCTCGAAGACGTACGAGGCGACCAGCTGCTGGTCGCCCGCGCGGGCCGCCCGCTGCGCGGCGGCGAGTTCTTCGGGCCGCCGCAGCAGCTCCTCCACCACCATCGCGAACGCCTTCGACACCGTCGGGATCCAGCCGGTGATGAGGCCGATGAGGTTGTGCCGGATGGCGAGGTCGTGCAGGCCGCCGTCCTGCTCCTTCGCCTGCAGCAGCCGGGTGAGGACGTCGTCCGGCACCGGGGCGTCGGTCGCGAGCCGCGCCTTCCTCGCCGCGATCAGCCCGTCGATGTGCGGCCGCATCTCGGCGGCGTCGGCGAGCGCCCGCGCGCGGATGGCGGCGTCGTTCGACGCGTTCAGGAAGATGTGCTCGAACAGGTCGCGTGCCCACCGCAGCTGGGTGGCGGTGTCCGGGCCGGGCGCGCCCAGGTAGCTCGCGACGATCCCGTCGAGTACCGGGTCGGCGAGGTCGCGGACGACGTCGAGCTCACCGGCGCCGGCGGCGGCGACCCGGGTGCGGGCGGCCGCGAGCACCTCGTGGCCGATGGCGGGCACGTCGTCCCGGCGCATCACGGCCCGCAGTGCCGCGTGGTCGTACCGGTAGAGCGCGGTGTCGTCCAACCCGAGGATGAACGGGCCGGTGATCTCGGCCATCTTCGGCGTGTAGTGCGCGACCGTGAAGTGCTCGTGGTCGCCGAGCACCTCACGCACGTCGTCGGACCTGGTGACGACCGTGAACGGTCCGGCGGACAGGATCGGGCGGAACCGCCGCAGCAGGGCGAACACCCAGCCGGAACGGTCCCCGAGCAGGTCGCCGAGCCCGCGGCGGCGAGGGGAGACGGCGCCCATGTCAGCCCGCCGTCCCGGCCGCCACGGCACCGAGCCCCGTGATGCCGGGCACGAAGAGGTACTGGCCGCCGCGGGTCGTCACGAACGTCGGCTGCGGGCCGAGGAAGAACGGCGGCTGGCCCGGCACGGTCATCTTCCCGCTGCCGTCCGCCGGCCCGCGGATCAGGAAGTCCTTGTCATGGCCGAGCCCGAAGACGTTCCCGTCCTCCAGCCACTGCACCTGCACACTCTCGAACTGCCGGGAGATGCTCGCGACGTAGCAGACGAAGATCAGGCCGCGTTCCTGGCCGTCCGGCCCGGTCGCCTCCGGTGGGAGGGGCGGCCCGTACGGCACCCCGCGGCGCAGCATCCGGTGCCGGAAGCTCAGCAGCTCACCGAACCCGATCGAGTCCCGCGGGTTGCAGCGGCGGATGTGGGCGCCGAGCGGGCAGCGTCGGCCGTCCGCGTCCACGTCGTGGTAGAGGAAGTCGTTGGCACCCGGATCGTTGCCGCGGAAGTCGGCCGCCGGGCCTTCGGGGGAGAGCACGATCGGCGTGCCGTTGCGCCAACGCCCGACGATCTTGGCGGCGAGCTTCTCCTCGTCGCCGCCGGGAAAGGCCGCCGCGGACGTGCGCAGCATCTTCCGGAAGAGCGCGACATCCTGCTCCAGCTTGCGCCACACGCCGTAGGTACTGTTGCGCCCGAGCGGGCCGGCGGGGGCGCTCGGGAGATCCTGACCGTCGCCGTCCCGGCCGGACTCGTCGGGATATCCGAGAACGAACTCGCCGAGGGCGAGGCCGCGCCAGCCGTCCTTGTCCCGCACGCCGCCGCCGGGTGCCTTATCGTCGGTGACGCCCTCCACCGCGGGCTGGGCGAAGCCGTCCGCGAAACCGAAGTGCTCGCGCACTCCGGGCAGCAGGCTCGCGTGTTCCTCGCGCACCAGGGAAAGGCCCTCGTACCGGCCGAGATCGGCCCGCAGGTCGGCGAGCCGGCCGGTCAGGTCGCCCTCGCTCAGCGCGTTGACGATGAGGATCACATGCGCCCTGTCGTGGGTGTCCCAGTGCTCGGGCGCGGACGTGCCGACGTCGCCGAGCTGGGCCGCACGCGCCGCCATCCCGGCGCGGAACTCGTCCGAGAACGTCGCGAGCAGCTCGGCGGAAAGGCCGAGGGCGCGCAGCCCGTCATAGGTGAGGGCGACATTCAGTGTGGTCGCGGGCTTGCCCTCGGTCCACGGCCGGGCGCTGGTGACGTCGTCCACAAGACGGCCGAGCCACCGCTGCCCGGCCCGCCTCTCATCCACGTTCACGAAGAGGTAGGTCGTGCGCGAGTAGTCGTTCCCGTAGGCACGCAGGATCCCGCCCTGGATGTCGGCGAGATCGGGCACCGGCGGCGTCCGCCGGATCCGGGGGGTGGCGATCGTCATGGCCGGAACTCCTTCAGGAAGGCCGCGCGGATCGCTGCCGGGCCGGCGAGCTGGGTGTCGACGAGCAGGCGGACGAGGCGGTCGTGCACGTCCAGCGCCGCCGTCACCGCCTGCACCGTCGCGCGCGGGTAGGCGGCGAAGAACAGCCCGGTGCCGATGGCGTTGTGCCGCAGGTAGCGCGCGAGCCCCGCACCGGTGGCCGGCCGCGGGCAGCCGACACACCGGCCCCAGATCTCGGGCGCCTCGGCGGTCAGCGTGTCCGCGACGGCGGCGAGGTAGTCGTCCGCGGACCCGTCGACGTTGCTGGTGAACAGCAGGTGAGGAGAGCCGAGCGGGTCGGGAGCGGGCTGCTTCGGGTCTGTCACGAAGTCGGGGACGATCACCCAGCGGGCGAAGTGTGTGCCCGGCACCCGCGCCAGCGGGCTCCCGCCAGGAGCGTTGCTCAGCCCCGTCAGGTAGCTCTCCAGCGCGTCCCGCTCGCCCGGCACGATCGGCGTGAGGACGGTGACCGGGCTCGCCTGCGCCGGCCGCGCCCTCACAGCAGGTCCTGGGCGTCGGTGAGGAACGCCGACCAGGCGCCCTCGAACTCCGCCGGCGACAGCCGCCCGGCCCGCTCGGCGAAGTCGGCGACCGCGGGCGCCAACGCCAGGGCTTTCTGCACCATTGTCGCCGTCGCCTCCGGATAGGCCGAGTAGTAGTGGGCGGCTTCGAGCTCGTTGCGGTGGATGTAGTCCTTGAACGGGCCGGTCGGGAGCGCACCGGGGAAGCCGTACGAACTGGCCCAGAAGAGGCTCATGCCGCGTGTCAGCACATAGGAGAAGGCGTCGATGTACTCCTCCCACCCGTCATTGAAGTTGCTCTCGAAGAACAGGTGCGGGTAGCGGAGCCGGGTCCGCGGCGCGGTGTCGCCGTTCGCGGGCAGCTCGCGGATCAGCGTCCACCTGGCGAAGTGGATGAACGACAGCTTCCGCAGATCTCGGGTCAGCGGCGGGATCAGCCGCAGGGTGGCGAAAAGAATAGGAAGCCAAAGCTTTCCCCACCATTTCACCGTGCTGAAGACGGTGATGGCGATGGCCTGCCCGTCGATGTTGCCGGCGCCGGTGCCGGTGGCGGTCCCGACGGCTGTTCCAGGCTCGGAGACGGTCACCTCGGGTACCCTTTTCTGTCGGCGGAATCGCAAGACGAGAAGGTACGCGGTACGGTCCTTGAATGCCACTTGGATGTCGGGTGCTGGACAGTTCGACGGGCTGGATGCCGGATTTCGCCAGACCTTTCGAAAAAAACGATTCCGAGTTAGGTGGGAACGAATGAACCGTATACGGGTCGAACAGCTCGCACTCGGCGGATCGGCATTTTTCGCCGTCGCGTCGAGCGTCATCGGATTCCGCTGGGTGGCGTCGCCCTACTTCCGCGGCTACGCCTCCGCCGCCGCGGTCTGCTACCTGCTGAGCCGGCTCGCCGCCGCGCAGGCGGAGCGGCAGGGGGAGCCGTCGGGGAAGCGGCGGTGAGCGCGGCCGCCGGCGTCTGGGCCCACGCGCAGCTCCGCCTCGTCCAGCCCGGCTGGCCGGGCGGGAAGGGGGCGCGCTGGGTGGCCACGACCGCGGCTGGCGAGCAGTTCCGCTGCGTGGACCTCATCCACGGTCTGGACCGGCTCGGCGCGGACGGCTGGGAGCTGGTCGCATTCGCGCCGGAGCAGGGCGACCGGGCCACCAGCTTCATCTTCAGGAGGCGTTGCGACGCCGCGACCGCACGCCCGACCTGACCGGCCGGCGCACGACCCACGGGGAGTTCCAGGGTTCGGTCACCGGTGTTGAGCCGGCCCTCTTCGAGATCCATGCTGTGCGGGTCCCGCGCGTATCAGCGCAGCCGTCCGTTCGCGCGCAGCGTCTGCACGGTTCTCAGGGGCACCGGGCCGCTCTCAGGGACACCGGGCCGCGCCGAGCCCAGACTCCAGACCGGGCAGCGGACCTTCAGATCGCGCCGGCGTTGTGTACCAGAATCGCGATCTGGACTCGGTTCGCCGCGCCGAGCCTGGTCAGCAGCCGCGACACGTGCGCCTTCACGGTCGCTTCGCTCATGTACAGCTTGGCGGCGATCTCCGCGTTCGACAGCCCGTAGGCGACCTCGGCGGCCACCTCGCGCTCCCGCTCGCTCAGGCCTTCGAGCTGGCGCATCGCATCGGCTCGGCGGGTGTCGACCGGGTTGCCCGCGAACCGCTCGATCAGCATGCGGGTCACGGCCGGCGACAGCATCGCCGCGCCGTTCGCGACGGTGCGCACCGCCTGCAGGATCTCGGTCGGTGGGCTGTCCTTGAGGAGAAAACCGCTGGCACCGGCACGCAGCGCTCCGAACACGTAGTCGTCGAGGTGGAAGGTGGTAAGGACGATGACCTGCGGCGGCCGGGCCAGTGCGCGCACCCGCTCGGTCGCGGCGATTCCGTCCACGCCCGGCATCCGCACGTCCATCAGGACGACGTCCGGATGGTGGGCGTTCGCGGCTGCGACAACTTCGCCACCGTCCGCCGCCTCGCCCACCACGACGAGGTCGGCGGCGGTAGCGAGGATCATGCGCAGCGCGGCGCGAACCAGCGGGTCGTCATCCACCAGCAGGACCCGGACGGGCCCGCGGGCTTCGGGAGGTGCCGAGCCGGCGACGAGGTTGGGCTCGGGCGGCGCGCCGCTCACCGAGGCCACCGCAGCCGCGCGTCAACGACGAAGGTTCCCTCGGCGGTGGGGCCGCAGGTGAGCGTCCCGCCGGACAGCGACACGCGTTCCGCCAGACCGGTCAGACCCGCTCCGGCGCCGGGCAGAGCTGGGGTGACCGTGGGGTCGACGGCCTCCGTTGCCGACGCCGACGTCGAAGACGCCGGACTCGTGCCCGGCCCGGACGCGGACAGCCTGGACGGGGACAGCCCGGACGCGGACAGCCCGGACGCGGACGGCTCGGACGGGGCCAACGCCGAGGGTGACGGCGCCGTGAAAGCCAGCGGAGTCCGGAGCGCTGGCGCGGGCAGCTCGTTGCTGACCAGCACGCGCAGGCCCTCGCCCGGCCGCCCGACGAGGCTGACGGTCGCCACCACCCGGGGAGCGTGTTTGCCGACGTTGGTCAGCGCCTCCTGCACGATGCGGTAGGCGTCTCGTCCGAGCGAACCAGGCGCCGTGTCTGGTGACTTCACGTCGATCGACGTCTCGACTCGCAAACCGGCGTGTCGTGCCTCGGCAACCAGGCGCGACACGTCCGCGAGGGTCGGCTGCGGAACGCGCGGCGCGGTCTCCGGCCCGCCGCGGTTATCGGACCGCAGCACCCCGATGACCTCTCTGAGCTCCTCAAGCGCCTGGCGGGCGGCGCCGCGAATCACCCCGGCCGTCGCCCCGACCTGCTCGGACGGCAGGTCGCTGCTGATCTCGAGGGCACCGGCATGCAGCGCGACCATGGTTATCCGGTGGGCGAGGACGTCGTGCATCTCCCGCGCGATCCGAGCGCGCTCGGCGCTTCGGGCCTGCTCGGCACGCAGGCGCTGAGTGGCCTCGGCCCGTTCGGCGCGCTCGCGCAGCGACAGTACGAGCTGGCGACGGGCACGGACCAGCATCCCCCAGGCCGCGACCACCGAAAGGATCAGGGTGGTGAAGAAGAGGTCGACCCACACGGGGGAGTCGGCGGACGGCCGGTAGAGGCCGTAGCCGACACTGGCGCACAGGTGCAGCGTGATGACGCCCGCGAGCACCTTCGCCCGGCGGTGGACCGCGACGGTGAACACCGCGACCACCGACGCCATCACAGCGGACGCGGAGACCACGACGACCAGCCCGATGGCGACGGTGATCCCCACCGGCCATCGTCGGCGCAGCCAGAGCGCACAGCACGACAGGCCGCCCAAAGCCAGGTCGACGACCAGCTCAAGTGTTGTCGCCGACTCCTCTTCGGACTGCAGCGCCGAGTACACGAAAAGCCCACCGAGCCCGGCAGCGAGCACGAACACCAGGACGTCGACCAGCCAGTCGCGACCCGAGCGGTGCACCGTCCGCCGGCGTGACCAGCGGCCTGACCGCACGGCCGCCCGGCCGGGCAGCAGCGACGCGGGAACCAGCGCCGGAAAGTCGACATCGTCGACCGAGTCCGCGACCACGTCTTCCGCGCCTGCTGCTGACCGCTCCGCCATCGGCCAAGCGTAGGAGGTTCCCGCACCACGCTGACAGCCAACTAAGGGCGAAGGGTGGCTACGACTATCGTCGGCGGCACCGCGCCGATCGTCTATTCGACGGTCCCAACCCATGTTCTGGCAGGTCACGGCGCCATTCCCGGCGCGCCGGGAATGCGCTGGCAGGCAGTTCGACCTCGGCCCGCGGGTTTTCGGTGACCTCGTTCCGGGTCAGAGGGACCGTAGGAACCAGCGAAAGCGCTGCCGCGGATGTCCTTTCGTCGCCGAACCGTAGCGGTTCGGCCGATGTGGCGAGGGCCGCCTCACCACCAACATCGGGTCATGATCTCAGTCCAGTCACTGTCCAAGCGTTACGGCAGCCAGACCGCCGTCGCGGACGTGTCATTCAGTTGCGAGCCGGGCACCATAACCGGCTTCCTCGGCCCGAACGGTGCGGGGAAGTCGACGACAGTACGCATGATCACGGGCCTGACGCGCCCCGACTCCGGTTACGCCACTGTCGCCGGCCTTCCGTTCACCCAGCTGCGGAACCCCGCCCGCAGGGTCGGCACGCTGCTCGACGCGGCAGCCGTCCACCCCGGCCGCACCGGACGTGCCACGCTGCGCCTGACCGCCGACCTCATCGGCATGCCTCCCTCCCGCGCCGACGACCTGCTCGAGGATGTCGGTCTGCCGCGCGGCGCCGCCGACCGTCGGGTCGGGACCTACTCACTCGGCATGCGCCAGCGCCTCGGGATCGCCCAGGCCATGATCGGCGAACCCGAGGTGCTGATCCTGGACGAACCGGCGAACGGGCTCGACCCGGAGGGCATCGCGTGGATGCGGACCCTGCTGCGGTCGTTCGCGGCCGACGGCGGAACGGTGCTGCTTTCCAGCCATCTGCTCGGCGAGGTCCAGGCGACGGTCGACCGCCTGGTCGTCGTCGGGGGTGGGCGGGTCGTGGCCGCCGGCTCGCTCGACGAGCTGCTCTCCTCGGCGGGGCTCGTGCTGCGAGCCACCGACCCGCGGGCGCTCGCGCGGGTCCTGTTCGAAGCCGGCCTGCCGCACGTCGTCCACGAGGACGGCAGCACCGTCGTCGACACGAGTGCCCCGGCGGCGAGCGGCGTTGATGCCGAGTCGATCGCCCGGCTCGCCGCGTCCCACGGGCTCGTCCTGCTTGAGCTGCGCCAGGCTGACCGGACCGGCATCGAGGACCTGTTCTTCTCCGTGACCCGTGCCGGAGGCGCGCCCGCCGGCGCGGGCCGCCCGGCCGGCGACATGCCGGCGTCGCCGGCGGAGGTGACCCGATGACCAGCGTGACTGTCACCGGCGGCCGGTCAAGGCAGGCCACACCACCCAGCCCGGCAGATGGCATTCCGTTCGCTCGCCTGCTGCGCGTCGAGTGGGCCAAGACCGTCAACACCCGCTCCGGGCGCTGGCTGATCGCCGCCTCCGCGCTGCTCGCGGTCGCGGTGACGACCATTCCGCTCGGCTTCCCCGACGACATCGACCAGACCCAGGCGAGCTACCTGTCCTTCCCGGCGCTCGCGACGGCGCTGCTGCTGCCGGTGACGTCCGTCCTCGCGCTGACCACCGAGTGGACGCAGCGGACGGTGCTGGTCACCTACACCCTCGAACCGAGGCGCGGCCGAGTGCTGCGGGCGAAGATCGCTGCGGGGCTCCTGCTCGGCCTGCTCGCCGGGCTGTTCGCGCTGCTGGTCGGCTTCGCGTCGATCGCACTGGCCGAGGGCATCGGCCGCGACGTCGCGAACCCCGACGGGACCGGGCCGCTGCTCGGCCTCTTTCCGTTCGTGCTGCTGAACATGCTTTCGGGGATGGCCTTCGGCGCGGTGCTGCACAACACGGCGGCGGCGATCGTCCTGCTCTATGTTCTGCCGACGGTCTGGAACATCATCGCGGTCGGTGCGCTGGCCGAGATCGGCGAGTGGCTCGACCCGACGCAGAGCATGGCCTGGCTGCTCGACGGAACGCTCGGCGACAACGGAGCCAAATTCGTGACGTCGATGCTGATCTGGATCGCGCTGCCGCTCGGTCTCGGCCTGCTGCGCACCGCCCGGCGCGAGGTGTCCTGAACCAGGCCGTTGGACGTCCCCCACCGATCTCCAGAGCGTGTCCACCGCCACGCCTGTCTGGCTCTCCGGACGGGCGTGGCGGGCGTGGTGGCGGGTCTTGGTGAAAGCAGGCCTCGGTGAAAGCAGGTACTGGACGCGGTCCGCGCCCAGTACCTGGGATACACGGTGGCGCGGGCTGGCTACCGCCGGCTGACGGCGTCAGCGGGCGGCGGGCGGTGGGTCGTCGCGGAGCAGAGGGTGGGCGGTGTAGGCCAGCGGGATGTCGGCGATCGGCTCGTCGGGGGTCGCGTCGGGGCGGCGGTGCGCGACGGCGCGGACGTAGCCGAGGTGGCGGCCCTGATCGGCGGTGAGTGCGTCGATCTCCACCGTGTTGTCGGGGTTGATGGTGTGGTGCCAGTCGAGCCAGCGCAGCCAGCCGTCCGGCATGGTGTCGGCGACGGTGACGTGAGCGACGCCGCTGCGTTCCCAGTGGCGTCGCCACCAGGCCGCGGAGTGCAGGCAGGCCATGCTCGGCTCCCACCAGGCGCGCAGATGGCCCGGTACCGGACCGTCGAACTCGTCGACGAGCCCGGCACCGGCGATACCGATCACGCCGCCCGGCCGGACGAACCGGGAAAGGTAGTTCAGGTACAAATCGTCCGTGCCGTAGTAGACGAACGAGTCGATGCTGACCACGGCGTCGAAGAAGTCAGTGGCGAACGGCAGTGAACGGGCGTCGGCGCGCAGTGGGAACACGGCGTCCTCGACACCGGCGTCACGGATGCGGGCCAGGCGTTCGTCCGGGCCGAACCACAGGTCGGTGGCCCAGACCTGCACCCCGAACTCCCGGGCCAGGAAGACGGACGACGCCCCACGGCCGCAGCCGAGGTCGAGAACCCGCAGACCGGGCCGCAGGTCGAGGGCCTCAGTGAGCCATTCGGTCAGCCACAGCGAGTTCGCGCCGCCGCTGACCGCGCCGGCAATCCAGTCCGGGTGATAGCGGGAGCTGCGGGGGAACCGCGCCGAGCGCAGCCGTTCGCCGGCCGTTCCCTCACTCCGGTCGCCTGTCCCACCGGGGCCGCGTGTCCCACCGGCGTTTCCTGCCTCGTCCTCGTCGGCCATCTCGGCTGTGTTCGTCCTTTCGTGGCTGGGGTTGCCTGGGGGATTCTGCCTGCGCGGTTCTGGTCTGTCATCCTCCTTTTCCGCCGGGTTGATCGGTCGTGTCGACGGCCGCCCGCGACGGCCGCGGCGGGCAACCGCGGCGTCCGGCGGCCTGCCGGTGCCCGCGGCGGGCCGTGCGGGTCAGGCGCCGATCGACGATCTGCGGGCCCGGTGGGTGGCCAGGGCAGACCGGAGCAGGTAGCGCGGCGTCGGCGGGATCCAGCCGAGCTGGGCGGCGGTGCCCAGGTCGTCGCGGTTCGCCCAGTGCTCGATGACCTTGCCGTCGCGCAGGCGCAGCCAGTGGGTCTGGGTGGTGGCGAAGGTCCGTCCGGTCGGCGGGAAGACCCGCTCGATCCGCGCGTTGGCGTCGTAGGCGACGAACGGTCCGGCGTGGCGGCCGCTCATGGTGCAGTGCACCACCACGAGGTCGCCCCGCTCCACCGTGTCGTGGATCTGCCAGTGCAGGTCGGCGTAGGCCGCACGCAGCCACAGGGCGGTCGCGTGGAAGGCCCGCGGGCCCTGGCCGCGGGCGTCCGGCGGCTCGTCCACACTCTCCCGGTTGGTGGCGAGCGGGTGCACGACCTCGGTGAAGTCGTCGAAGTCGCCGCCAGCCATGATCTCGATCGAGCGGAGCGCGAGTGCCGTCCCGGAGGAGACTGCGGTGTCCATGGGTCACCTCGTATCTGGGTACCTGAGAGGGAATGTGCTGGCTGGGTTGGTGCCGCGAGCGGGGCGTCCCGTCGGGTCGGTACTCGGGTCGGTCCGAGGGGACGCCCCGCTGGCGGTTGTCAGCAGGTGACGGTGAGATGGAAGGGCAGGACGGCCTTGGACTGGTCGGGGTTGCGCATCGCCACGAACACGCCGTTGGCCTTCCCGGCCCGCTGCGACACGGTGATGAACCCGGGTGGCGGCACGTCGTTCGCCCGTCCGCCGATGGACGCCGTGTAGGCGCAGCCGCGGATGTCGCGGTCGAAGAGCACCTCGACGTTCTGCGCGGCGGTGAGCCCGGAGGTGACACCGGCACTGCTCCGGACGACAGCGCCGCCCGAGTCGATCACCGCGAAACGGTGCGCATCGATCGGCAGCGCGTCCGCGGTCGGCGCGCTCACGGCGGCCCGCGACGGGTCCGCGACGTTGTCCGCCGCGCCGTCGGCGGCGGCGGCGAGCGCGGTTCCGCCGAGCGCGCCGGTGACGGCCAGGGCGGACGCGGCGATGACGAGACGGGAACGGGTAACCAGGGAACGAGACATCTTGGTCGACCTCTTTCTCAAAAGCGCCACACCGTGTTCTCCCGGAATCTTCTGGAGGTTCCGGATGTGGCGGCTGATTGCGTCGACGTCAGATAACCAGTTCGGCGGGCGGCTCGAAAATACGCACTTGTGCGTAGCGGGAGGCCGGGGGAGGGGCGGGCGGAAGAAAGCAGAAAAATCTCTCCGGTGCTGTCGGCGGCACGACTGGAAAGCATTATGTCGGCTGCCGGACAATCATGGCACACGAAAAAGGAGCGCGCGCGATGCTGGCCGCGGGGAACCCGCCTCGGCCTTCGGTTCGGGGTCGGCCGAGGCGAGGAGCGGGCATGCCGGCGGAAGCCACCAGGAAAGACCTGTTGGAGTTGCTCGACATGGTTCGTCTGCTGCACGGAAGCGAGGCCGGAGCGGAGCTGCCGAGCCCGGTGCTGTCCCGGATGGCCGACATGATCGGCTGCGACTCGGCGTCCTACTGTCGGGTCGATCACCGCACCCGGCAGCTGGTGGCGACGGTCGTCGAGCCGGCGAACACCGACCTCAGCGAGTCGCCCGACTTCGCCGCGGTGCTCGGGCAGCATCCGGCGTTCGTCGCCCACCGGCAGCGGCGGCTGCGAACGGCCAGCTCGGTGGCCCTCACCGACCTCGCCGACCTGCGGTCCCTGCGCAACCTGCCGATCTACACCGATTTCTACCGCCCTCGCGAGACCCACGACCAGCTGCTGAACATCGTCGCTGTCGGACGTCACCAGGGCACCCTGCTGGTGTTCAACCGGTCCCGGCGGGGCTTCTCCGGGCGGGCCCGGGAGCTGCTCGACCTGGCCTCGCCGCTGGTCTGCCAGGCCGTCGCGCAACGCGAGCGGCTCTCCCGCCTGACCGTCGCACTGCGCGACGCCCGGCACCACGCGGCGGTGGCCGACCGGGCCGCCGACCGACTCGCGGCGCTGACGCCCCGGGAGCGCGAGGTGGTGGACCAGCTCGCCGAGGGGATCGGTGACCGCGAGATCGCCCGTGTGCTGGGCATCAGCCCGCGCACCGTCCACAAGCACCTGGAGCAGATCTACCGCAAGCTCGGCCTGCAGAGCCGGGCCGCCGTTGTCGCGGTGGTGCGTGGGACGATCTCGGCGCCCCCCGCGGCCGCCCGGTCGTCTGCCACTCCTGCCGCTCCTGCCGCTTCTGCGGCCTCCGCCGTTTCGGCCTCCACCGCTTCGGTCTCCGCGGCTCCCTGAGCGACGTCGGGTTCCCGGGGCGGGCCAGCCGTCGCGGCTCAGCGGCACTTCGAGCGTCAGGTCGAGCTGGTGCCCGCCCGACCCGCGGGAAGGGCTACGGCGCGGTCGCCCAGCGCACGGGGCCGCTGGCGAGCCTGCCGTCGAGCTGGCGGTCGCCGGTCCCGTCCGGGTTCATCATCCGCATGGTGCCGTTCGCGCCGAAGAACCTGGCGGCACCGTCGTCCTGGACGTAGACGAGGGAGCCCTGCGGTGACCAGCTCGGATGCCAGGAGCCGGGCCCGGCCGCCTGCCGCAGCCCGGAACCATCCGCGTTCACCAGGTAGATGCCGCCGCCGGTGGACACCCCGAACGCGACCGTGCCGCCGTCCGGCGACCACGCCGGCTCCACGGCACCCGCGCCCGGCACCGGTGAGCCGGCCAGCCTCCGCAGGTTGCCGTCGCCCACCGACAGGACGTAGATCGACTGGTCGTCGCCGCGGCGCAGCACGATCTGGTTCGACGTCGACCAGGCCAGCTCGTAGGCGTCGGACACGGTGGCCAGCCGGCGGCGGTTGCCACTGCCGTCCGCGTTCACCGCGTACACGCCGCCGATGTTGCGGGCGTAGGCGATGGTGGCGCCGTCCGGGGAGAAGGCCGGGCTGTCGGACGAACCGTCCGGCTCGTCGCTGACCTGCCGGGAGTCGGTGCCGTCGGTACGTACGCTGGTGATCTCGCCGTCGGCGTTGGTGTAGGCGACCCGGCTCGCGTCCGGTGACAGCACGGGGTTGTCCCCGAGACCCAGCAGCCGCTCGTTGCCGGTCGGGTCCACGACGACGATCGGGCTGACGTTGGTGGAGCTGTCGGCCGCGTACCGCTTGAACACCCGCCAGCCCGCCGCCTCGGGCAGCGACCCGTCGCCCACCGACAGTGTGACGGTGCCGCCGGGTGACACCTCGTGGCCGGCGGCGGGCTCGGTGCCCAGCACCAGTCCCCGCCTGGTCGTACCGCTCTCCTGCGTCGTCGTCCGCACCTCCAGCCCGCGGCGGCGCAGCTCGTCGGTGATCTCGACGGCGACCCGGCCCCGGTAGTCGGCGAGCGTCACCGGCCCACCGGCCGGCGTGGCGGTGGACGCCCCCGACGGGGTGGCGGTCAGCGTGCCGCCGTCCCCGCCGCCGGCGCCGGGATCGTCCTCGCCGCTGCCCGGACGAAGCGGGCCGAGCAGCAGCGACGTCGTCACGACGGCGGCGAGCAGCACCAGCGAGCCGAGCGCGGTCAGCAGCACCGCCACCGGACGGTGCGTCCCCCGCGCCGGCCCTGCGGTCGGTGCGGGCGACGGCCCCGACGGATTCCAGGTTCCGGGCGGACGACCGGGCGTCTCCGCGGGGCCCGACCAGGCCCCGGGCGGGAGATCGGACGTCCTCGCGGGGTCCCGGTCCTCGGGTGGGGGACTGGACGTCCCCGAGGGCTCCGATGGTCCGGCGGGAGTCTGCGGGGTGCGGCCGGGCGGGGGCTGGGACAGCGGGGGGACGCTCGGTGGAGCCGGTGTTCTCGGAGCGGGTGCGGCCGGGACCAGGGTCGCCGCGCCCAGCGGCGACATCCCCCGACCGGGCCCCGGATCGGGCCGCGGATCGGACGGGGAGACCCCCTCGGCGAGACGCAGCAGCAGCGCCCCGGCGGTGGGCCGGGCAGCGGGATCCTTGCTCATCGCCCGGCGGACCAGCGCCAGCATCGCGGAGTCCATCCCGCTGAAGTCGGGCTCGTCGTGCACCACCCGGTACAGGACCACCGGGGTGGCGGCCTCGCCGTACGGCATTCGGCCTGTCGCCGCGTAGAGGACCACGCCTCCCCAGGCGTAGATGTCGGCGGCGGGGGTCAGCGGATGCCCCAGGGCCTGTTCGGGGGACATGAACGCCGGGGTACCCACGATGCCGCCCTCGCGGGTGTGCATCGTGGTGGTCTCCAACGCCCGGGCGATCCCGAAGTCGATGACCCGGGCGCCGGAGGGGGACAGCAGGATGTTGCCGGGCTTGAGGTCCCGGTGGATCAGGTTCGCGCTGTGGATCGCGGTCAGCGCGCTCGCGACCGCGACCGCGAGCCGTTCCAGCTCCGCCGGCGGCAACGGTCCGTGCTCACGCACGTGCGCTGACAGGCTCGGGCCGTCGATGAACTCGGTGACCAGGTACGGCTCGGAGCCCTCGGTGTTGACGTCGAGCACCTCGGCGGTGCAGAACCGTGCCACCCGCCGCGCAGCCTGCGCCTCGCGCAGGAACCGGGCCCGGAACGCCGGCTCCTGGGCGAACTCGCGCCGGATCGCCTTCACCGCCACCGGCCGGCCGTCCTCGGTGTGGCCCAGATAGACGGTGCCCATTCCACCGGTGCCCAGCCGCCCGGTGAGCGGGTAACGGCCGATCCGCTCCGGGTCGGTGGCTTCCAGCGGCGTCACGTGGGACGGGACGTCCGCCATCAGCGCTTCGCACCTCCACCAGCCGCTGCTCCGCCACCCGGATCTGACTCGAATGTGACGGTCAGGATGCTGCTCCCAGTATGCCTCCCGGCCTTTCCCCGCCCGGTGGGAAGCACTGGGCCGGTCGACAGACCCAACCCCGCCCGATCTACCTCGGGCGGCCGCGGCGCGGCCAGGGTGCTCGCGGGCGGTGGCCCCCGCCGGACCGCGGTGGCCCGGCGGACATCGTGACGGTCGCCGTCGTCCCGGCTCCCGGCGCGCTTGTCACTGTCAGCCGCCCGTCGTGGTCGGTGAGGAGACGATGGACGAGACGCAGACCGATGTGGTCGGGCGGGGCGGCGACGGCAGGATCGAAACCGGCGCCGTCGTCGGTGACGTGGAGCTCGACCGTCCTGGCCTGGTCGCCGGGTGGCGTGCTGACGCGGACCTGGACCGTGCGCGCCGCCGCGTGCCGCGCGATGTTGCGCAGCAGCTCGGTGGCCACCTGGCAGAGGATCGAAGCGGTCTGGCTGTCGACCTCGCAGGGGTCCTCGACGATGACCGTCACGACGGGTTCCGGCTCCAGCCCGGTGGTGAGGATCTCGGCGGCGAGCAGGTGGAGGGCGGCCCGGATGTCCGTGTCGGGCGGAGCGGACGTGAGCAGCTCGGTGAGCATCGCGCGCAGCTCCTGCGCTTCCCGGGCGAGCAGGCCCTGGACATGTGCGAGAACCAGATCGCTCCCGGCCCCGCCAGCCCCGGCTGTTCCGCCAGCTCCGGTGGCGCCGGCGGCGGGCGGGGCGGGACCCGCGGCCGAGGGAGGGCGCGAAGGTGCGATCGGGGCGCGGTCGATCCGGGCGCGGTCGAGGAGGAGGCCGGCCGCTGCCAGGCTGGGAATGACATGGTCGTGCAGACGTCGCGCCAGCCGTTCCCGGGTGAGCTGCGCGGCGGCGAGCCCGTAGCGTCGCGCGGCGCGGGTCTCCGCCCGGTCGCGCTCGACCCGCCGGGCCATGGCGATCGACAGCGGCATCATCGCCGCGGTGAGGAGGACGGTGCCCGCCAGGAGGACCGGTAGCAGCACCCCGGTGGCCTGCCGGGCGATCCAGGCCGGCCGTACCGGTATGTAGAGCTCCAGGTGGGTCGGGCTGCCCGCGGCGTCGAGGAAGCCGAAGAAGACCTCCAGCCGGCTACCCGGCAGTGACGTCTCGTACTGGTGAGCGGTGTCCCGCGGCACCTGTTTGACCACGACACCGCCGGCCTGGAGCCGGTCGGTCATGCTCGGCGCGCGATACCCGGTGCGGCCCTCCAGCTGGGGGTCGTCGGAGAACACGATGGTGGCGCGGTCGCCCCGGACGGTGAACAGCTTGACGCGGTCGATCATGCCGGCCGACAGGAACGGGGTCATCCTGTCGCGCAGATCGGCCCGGTCGAAGCCGTCGGGCCGGGAGTAGTCGTGCCGGGCCATGGGGCCGAGCACCGTCGCGGCCACCTGCGCGGCCACCTGCTCGGCGTTCTCCCGGGACTGGTCCTGCGCGAACCGCCAGAGCCCGGCGACGACCAGCGCCGACAGGAACACGGACATCACGGCCGCGACGACGACGTGCCGCAGGACGACGCGGCGGACAACCGGACGCTCGCGCGGTCGGCCCCGGGAGGGCGCCGGTGTCACCGACGCGGCCGCGTCGGCACCGGCCGCGTCGGCGGTGTCGTCGCCTGCGGTCGGCGGTGTCGACGGGCGCTGGGTAGCGGTCAACGGATGGCTCAGTACCGTGAACCGACGGTGACGAGGCCGAGACTGGTCGCGGACACCACCGCCTCCAGCTGGCTGCGCGCCCCGAGCTTCGCCATGAGCGCCTTGATGTGGTCGCGCGCGGTGTACAGCGAGATGCCCAGGGTCGCAGCGGTCTGCTGGGCGTCCCGTCCCTGCGCGAGTTGGCGCAGCACATCCAGCTCGCGAGGGGTCAGCCCGACGTGGCCGACCGACGCGGGCCGAGCGGCTCCGAGGTCGACGACCGGTTCGTCGCCGCCCTGGCCGCGCAGCGCCGCGGTGATGCGCACCAGCGGGGCCTCCTTGGGCAGGAACGCGGCGGCGCCGGCGGCCACCGCGCGCTGGGCGAGGTCGGGCCGGGCATGGGCGGTGAGGACGACGATCCGCGCCGCCGGCCGCAGCACGCCCAGCCGGGTGACGACCTCGATGCCGTCGAGGTCGGGCAGGTCGAGGTCGACGACGGCGGCGGTGATGTCGAGGGCCGCGGCCATCGCGAGGCCGTCCCGGCCGGTGTGCGCCTTTGCCACGCTGCGCACATCGGGTTCGAGGCCAAGGGCCAGGCAGAGTGCCTCGGCGAATATCCGATGATCGTCAATCACCAGGAGTGACAACGATGATGCCATCGGTTCACGGCCCTCCGCGTGCGCACGTTCGACCCCCGAATTTTAGGGGGATTCGATCGATATTAACTGAGCCTAACCTCCTTTCGTCAGGTGTCATCTGTCAAAGGAGCCCTCCGTGCCGACCGCCCGACGTCTGCTTCTTACGGCCGTGGCTGCCTGGACCGGCCTCGCCCTCGCTGCCTGCGGGTCCGACAGCTCGCCCGCGTCCTCGGACCCGGACGGCGCCCTGGTGCTCTACAACGCGCAGCACGACGAGGTCGGCAAGGCGTGGGCGGACGGATTCACCGCGAAGACCGGCATCAAAGTGGATATCCGCAACGGCAGCGATTTCGAACTGGCGAACCAGATCGTCGCCGAGGGTGAATCCTCACCCGCGGATGTCTTCATCACCGAGAACTCGCCGGCGATGTCCCTCGTCTCGGCCAAGGGCCTGTTCGCCCCGGTCGACGCCGCCACCAGGGCCCAGGTGCCGGCACGGTACTCGTCGGGCAAGGGCGACTGGGTCGGTGTCGCCGCGAGGTCGACGGTGTTCATCTACAACCCCGGTAAGATCCCGGCCGCCGACCTGCCCGAGTCGATCATTGATCTGGCGAGGCCGGAGTGGAAAGGCCGGTTCGCCGTGTCCCCGAGCGGCGCCGATTTCCAGGCGGTCGTCAGCGCCGTCTACGCGCTGCGTGGCCAGGACGAGGGCCGGGCCTGGCTGCGGGGCATCAAGGACAACGCCAGGATCCTGCGCGGCAACAACACCATCCTGCGCGCCGTCAACGCCGGCGAGGTCTCCGGCGGCGTGAGCTACCACTACTACTGGTACCGCGACCAGGCCGACGGCGGCGCGAACAGCAGCAAGGTCAAGCTGGAGTTCTTCGGTGAGCAGGACCCGGGCGCGTTCGTCAGCGTCTCCGGCGGCGGTGTGCTCCGGTCCAGCAGCCACCCGACCGAGGCCCAGCGGTTCCTCGCCTACATGACCGGCCCCGAGGGCCAGCAGCTGCTCGCCGACGGCGACGCACTGGAGTACACCGTCGGCTCCGGCATCCCGGCGAACGCCGCGCTCACGCCGTTGGACCAGCTCGACGCGCCGACCGTCGACCCCAACACCCTCAACGGCCCGACGATCGTCACGGAGATGCAGGAGGTGGGGCTCCTGTGACCGCGAGCCTCGCGGCGGGTCCGCGGGGCTGGCTGCGCCACCCGCCACTTCGCCTCACCTGCGCGCTCGCCGTCGCCGCGCTGACCCTCGTCCCGCTCGGTTATGTGGCGGTGGAGATCGCCGCCACCGGCGGCGATCTCGGCGACCTGCTGTGGCGGCCACGGGTCGGCGAGCTGCTGCGGCACACCGTCCTGCTCGTCGCGCTCGGGACGACGGCGTGCATGGTGCTGGGCACGGCGGCGGCGCTGATCGTCGAACGCACCGACCTGCCTGGACGTCCCCTGTGGACGGGGCTGATGGCGGCGCCGCTCGCCGTCCCGGCCTATGTGAACAGCTTCGGCTGGTATTCGCTGTCCCCGTCGTTCGGCGGCCTCGGCCCGGCGGTGCTCGTCACGACGCTCTCCTACTACCCGCTGGTGTACCTGCCGGTCGCCGCGGCGCTGCGCGGCGCCGACCCCAGCCTCGCGGAGGTGTCCCGGTCGCTCGGCCGGGGCCGGTGGGTGACGTTCGCGCGGGTCGAGCTGCCGCTGCTGCGGCCGGCCGTCCTGGGCGGCGGGCTGCTCGTCGGCCTGCACCTGCTGGCCGAGTTCGGCGCGCTGCAGAACCTGCGGTACGACACATTCACCACCGCCATCTACGACCAGTACCAGTCCACCTTCGACGGGTCGGGCGCCACGGCGCTCGCCGGCGTCCTCGTCCTGCTCTGCCTCGTCCTGCTCGGCGGCGACCTGTGGCTGACAGGCCGCACTCGGTACGCGCGGACGGGCGCCGGTGCCTCCCGCCGGGCGCCGCGCCACCGCCTCGGGCACGCCGCCCCGCTCGCGGCCGTCGCGCTGGCAGCCCTGGCCGCCGCGGCCGTCGGCCTGCCGCTGGGCTGCATCTCCTACTGGCTGGCGACCAGCCGCTCGAGCGCGTTCCCCGCCGGTGACCTGCTGGGCGCGGCGACCAGCACCGCCACCCTCGCCCTGCTCGGTGCCGTGGTCACCACGGTGCTCGCGCTGCCGGTCGCCTGGCTCGCCGAGCGCCGGCGCAGCGCGCTCACCCGGCTCGTCGAGCGCAGCACCTACATCGGCAACTCGCTGCCCGGTATCGTCGTCGCGCTTGCGCTGGTCACCGTCGCGATCAGGTACACGCCCGGGCTCTACCAGACCACGGTGATGCTGCTCGCCGCATACGCGGTGCTGTTCATGCCGCGGGCGACGGTCAGCCTGCGCTCGGCGTTGAGCCAGACGCCGCCGGCACTCGACGACGTCGCGCGATCCCTGGGCGTCGGGCCCGCCGGCGTGCTCGCCCGGGTCACCGTGCCGCTGATGGCGCGCGGGATCGGCGCGGGCGCGGCGCTGGTCTTCCTCGCAGTGACCACCGAGCTCACGGCGACCCTGCTGCTGGCGCCGATCGGCACCCGCACGCTGGCCACCGAGTTCTGGAGCGAGTCGACGGCGGTCCAGTACGGCGCCGCGGCGCCCTACGCCCTACTGATGATCGCGATCTCCGCGCCGGCCGCTTTCCTGCTGACCCGCCGCAGCCGACACTCCGAGGGGGGCCAGTGACACCGGGGCCAGTGACGCCACCGATGCAGACGCCAGGGCTTGAGACGCCGGGCCTGGAGACGGCCGGGCCGGAAACGGGGCCGGCCGTACCCGGCACGGCACCCGCCGTACCCGGCACGGCACCGGCCGGCCACGTGCTGCGCGCCGCCGCCATACGCAAGGCGTACGGTGCCCAGACGGTGCTCGACGGCGTCGATCTGACCGTCCCCGCCGGCTGCCTCACCGCCCTGGTCGGGCGCTCGGGTTCGGGCAAGACCACCCTGCTGCGGCTGCTCGCCGGCTTCGACCGCCCCGACGCCGGCACGATCACGATCGGCGACCGTCTCGTCGCCGGCCCCGGCCGCCAGGTCCCACCGGAACGGCGTCGCATCGGCTACGTCACCCAGGAAGGCAGCCTCTTCCCGCATCTCACCGTGGCCGGCAACATCGCCTTCGGCTGGCCCTGGCGGGCGCGCTGGTCGCGCCGGAACCGTCGCGATGTCGGCGAGCTCCTGGATCTCGTCGGCCTCCCCGAACGTTACCTGCGGCGGTTCCCGCACGAGCTTTCCGGCGGCGAGCAGCAGCGGGTGGCGCTCGCCCGCGCCCTCGCCCCCCGGCCGGACGCCATCCTGCTCGACGAGCCGTTCTCCGCGCTGGACCCGGAGCTGCGCGCCACCACCCGGCAGGCCGTGACCGCCGCCCTCGCCGCGACCGGCACCACCACGGTCCTCGTCACGCACGACCGCGTCGAGGCGCTGTCCATCGCCTCCCGGGTGGCCCTGCTCCGCGACGGCGCGATCCTGCAGGAGGACACCCCGACCGGCCTCTACCACCGCCCCGTGGACCACCAGGTCGCGGCCTTCGTCGGTGACCTGACGGTGGTCCCCGCGGCGCTGCGCGGCAGCGTCGCCGACACCCCTCTGGGTGCCGTCCCACTGCGGCACGACCAGCACGGGACCGGGCGGGTCTTTCTCCGCCCCGAGCAGGTCGAGATCACCGAGCCTGGCGCGGGGCACACCGACGCGACGGTCCTGACCGCCGACTTCCGCGGCGCCGACGGTCTGCTCGCCCTGCGGGTCGGCACCCCGTCCGGCGACGTCGACGTCACCGCCCGCTGCGCCGCGCACCACCTCCCGGCCGCGGGCCAGCGGGTCGGGGTGCGTGTCAGCGGTCCCGCGACGGCGACCGCTCCCGCGGATTCGGATGCGACTTGACGGACGTCAGCATCGCTGCCGGGGCCGGCGCTGGCGTCGGCGTTGGGATCGGCCGCGGCGTCAGCGTCAGCGTCGCGGCTGGCGTCGACGCTGACGCTGATGCCCTGCGCGGGGTGCCGTTCGCCCGTGACCTGCGCCGCCACGGCTCCGCGCTCGCCGTGGTCAGCGCCGACGGGCAGGCGCTCACCTATGACCAGCTGGCGGACCGCGTCGACGAGGTCGGCGCGCGGCTGGGGCCGGCACGCCGACTCGTCATGATCGCCGCCTCGGATGGGCTGGAGCCGCTGGTCACCTACCTGGCAGCGCTGGCCGGCGGGCACCCCGTGCTGTTCAGCGGCCCCGACGACCGGTCCGTCGAGCCGCTGGTGTCGGTCTACGACCCGGACGTCCTGCTGCGCCAGGGCCCTCCCGGGTGGCGGCTGGCGCACCGGCGGCCGGGCTCGGCCCATGATCCGCACCCGGCGCTAGCGCTGCTGCTGTCCACCTCCGGGTCGACCGGGTCACCGAAGCTGGTGCGGCTGTCGGCGACGGGCGTGCAGGCCAACGCCGAGTCGATCGCCACGGTTCTCGACATCCGGGCGTCGGACCGGGCACCCGTCAGTCTGCCGTTCCACTACTGCTACGGCCTGTCCGTCATCAACAGCAACCTGCTGCGCGGCGCCACCCTGCTGCTGCCCGGGACGTCGGTCGTCGACAGGGCGTTCTGGGCGATGTTCCGGGATCACGGCGCGACAAGCCTGCACGGCGTGCCGTACACCTTCGACCTACTCGCACGGGCCGGCTTCGCGGCGATGGACCTGCCCAGCCTGCGCTACGTCACGCAGGCCGGCGGCGCGTTGCCGCCGCGCCGAGTGCGGGAGCTGGCCGAGCTCGGGCAGCGCCGCGGCTGGCGGTTCTTCGTCATGTACGGCCAGACCGAAGCGACGGCCCGGATGGCGTACCTGCCGCCGGAGCTGGCCGCCAGCAACCCGGGTGCGATCGGCCGGCCCATCCCCGGTGGCTCGTTCGAGATCGTGCGTCCCCGCCCGAGTGCTCCAGGCATCACCGTCCCGGCCGGCGGCGACCCCGCGGATGGGCCGGGCGAGCTGGTGTACCGCGGGCCGAACGTGATGATGGGCTACGCCGAACACGCCCGTGACCTCGCGGCGGGCCAGGTCGTCGACGCCCTCGCGACCGGCGACCTGGCCCGGCGAGGCCCGGGAGGGCTCTACGAGCTGGTCGGTCGCGGCTCACGCTTCGTGAAACCGTTCGGCCTGCGGATCGACCTCGACGGCGTGGAACGGCTCCTCTCCGAGCTGGGATACCCCGCGGCCTGCGTCGGCGTGGACGAGGTCCTAGTCGCCGTCGTCGACCCCGCCGAAGCCGCCGACCCCGCCGTGGGCGCCGACCCTGTCGACCCCGCCGGGCCGGCGGCCACCGCGACCCACACCGAGCCGGTCGGCACCGGGCAGGCCCGCACCGAGAGGATCCGGGTCGAGGTGGCTGCGGCGATCCAGGCCCAGACCGGGCTCCCGGCCGGCCAGGCCCGGGTGGTGGTCGTCCCAGAGCTGCCCAGGCGTCCGAACGGGAAGGTCGACTATCCCGCGGTCGCCGCGGTCGCCGCGGTCGCCGCGGTCGCCGCGGTCGCCGCGGTCACCGTGCCGCAGGACCCGGTGACCACAGACAAACCACCGACGCGACTGCGCATCCGGTTCGGCGAGGTCCTGAACCGGCCGGAGGTTCCCGACACGGCGACGTTCGTCGACCTCGGCGGCGACTCACTCACCTATGTCCAGCTGTCGCTGGAGATCGAGCGCGCCCTCGGCTGGCTCCCGTCGGGCTGGCCGACCATTCCCGTCGGCGAGCTGGAACGGATGGCGGTCGAGCCCGCCACCGACGTCGGCCCGGCCGAGGCTCGCGCGCCGCGCGGCCTGCGCGCCGTCGAGGTGGACGTCGTGCTGCGCGCGGCGGCGATCGTCCTCGTCGTCTCGAACCACATCGGGTTGTTCAGCCTGCTCGGTGGCGCGCACCTGCTGCTTGTCGCCGCAGGGTGGAACTTCGCCCGGTTCGGTCTCGCCCCGGGGCAACGCGGCGTCAGCCGGCGGCTCCTGCGTAGCGCGGCGCGGATAGCCGTCCCGTCGATGCTCTGGCTCGCCGGGCGAATCGCCACCAGCGGCGAGGGCTCGGTGACCAACGTGCTGCTCGTCGACAACTACGTGCGCGACGGGGTGCCCGGGTACTGGTTCGTCGAGGTCCTCGTCCAGACGGTGCTGGTACTCGCCGCGCTCTTCGCGATCCCGGCCGTGCGCCGCCTGGAACGGCGGCACGACTTCGCCATGGCCATGGCCGTGCTCGGTGCGGCGCTGGTCGCGAGCCTGGCCGCGGACCCGGATGTGAGCGGCGGGTTTCCGACCCGGCTCTACGTCACCCATGGGGCGTTCTGGTTCTTCGTGCTCGGTTGGGCCGCGCAGCGGGCGACGACCGCGCGGCGCAAGGCGTTCGTCATCGCGGTGGCGGCGGGGATGCTGCCGGGCTACTTCGACGACGCGACCCGCGAGACGATCGTCGGCGCCGGTCTGCTGGCGATGATGTTCCTGCCACGCCTGCTGCTGCCGAGGGCGGCCGTTGCCGTCGCCGCGGCGGTGTCGAACGCGTCGCTGTACATCTACCTGACGCATTTCGCAGTGTACGAATGGGCGCTGCCCCATGCGGCTCCGCTCGTGGTCCTGTTCGGTTGCCTTGGGGTCGGTATCGGCACCTGGATGATCACAGTACGGCTGTGCCGCATGGGCTGGCCGCCGCGTGCACTGTCCGCGGCAAGGCCCAGAACGTCGGACGTAACAGTCGAAGGCGTACAGGAGGGCAGGCGCGGCCTGCGGAGCTCTCGGCAGGTCGCGCCGGTCAACTTCCACGTGGGATGCTGATCGCAGTCGGTGACGGCTGCGCCGTGGTGTGTACGTGTCGGCTTCGCGGGGTGGTGAGTGGCGGACGACCTGTCGCCTGAGCAGATCCGGGCACTCGGTGAGGTGTTCGCCGATCCGGTGTCTGCTGGCCAGTTGCTGGAAAGGGCGGGTCTGGGGCGGGGCGACGATCACCCGTACACCCACATGGCCGCGGCCTCGCTGGCGGCGACGCGACGACAGATAGCCGACCAGACCCCGCCCCCTTCGTAGGCGGGGCCGAGCGGCACCCGCCGCGCTGGTATGGGGATCAGAAAGTCCGCCATTGATCGTGGCGAGCTTCGTGATCAGTCCTGTCTCGTTGGTACCTGCCGAGCCGTGATGCTCGGCCGCCGGGGGAGGTGCTCGCTGGGTGGGACATCCGCCCGAGAAGACCGCTTGACGCCGTGAAACTAGTTTCTGAAACTAGTTACATCCGATGCGCTTCGCCTGTGCGGGACCGCGCGTCGGCATGACGTCAAGGAAGGACGGGACGGGTATGGCAGCGAACGTGATCGTGATCGGTGCTGGTGTGTACGGGGCTGCGGTGGCCGCCTCGCTGGCACGGCGGGGGGCACGCGTGGTCGTGGTGGAGGCGGGTCTGCCCGCGCACGGCACCTCGGGGGCGACCTTCTCCTGGACGAACGCCTCGGCCAAGCCTGCCGGGCCCTACCGGGACCTCAACGTCGCCGGCCTGGCGGCACACCGGCGCCTGGCGGCCGAGGCGGCCGGTGCGACCAGGGCCGGCTGGTACCACGAGAGCGGCAACCTGCAGTGGGCCGAGGCCGGTGACGACGAGGCGCGCCAAAAGCTGCGGGCGAAGGTGACCGGGCTCCTCGACGACGGCTACCAGGCCCGATGGTTGAGCAGGTCCGAGGCGGCGGACATCGAACCGGGGATCGATCCCGCCGGGCTGCCGGCGGACGAGATCGCCTTCTTTCCCCGCGAGGGGTGGGTCGCGCCGGAAAGGTTGATCAGTTACCTGCTTTCTGTGGCAGCCGCCCATGGCGCCGAGTTGCTGACCGGCGACGGCGTGGTCGCCCTGGAGACATCCGCCGGCCAGGTGAGCGCCGTCCGGATGGCATCGGGCCGAGCCCTGGCGGCCGCGGCGCTCGTGAACTGCGCCGGGCCCCGTGCCGGCGTGATCGCCGAACTCGTCGGTCTCGACCTGCCGATGCGCAACACCTGCGGCCTGCTCGTCCGCGTGTCGGCCGCGGCGCTGCCGGTTTCCCGGGTCGTACACGCGCCGCGCGTCCACCTGCGGCCGGACGGCGCCGCGGGGCTGCTGATGCACTCACCCGCGCTGGACGAGGCAGTGCGAACCTCCGACACCGGGCCGGTCGTCGCCGACGACACAGCCGTAGGGCGTCTGCTCGAGGCCGGACGAGCGCTGTGTCCGGCGGCTCGTGACGCTGCCGTGGACGGCATCCGCATCGGCGAGCGGCCCATTCCCGGAGACGGCCTGCCGGTGTTGGGGCGAGCGGCGGACCTGCCGAACTTCCACTTCGCCGTCTCGCACAGCGGGGTGACTCTGTGCCTGCACGCGGGTGGTCTGGTGGCGGACGAGGTGCTCGGCCTCGACCGGGACGAGGCCCTGGCACCCTTCCGGTTCGAGCGTTTCCGGGCGGCGCCTGGCCCGGCGGCCGGCGCGATACCGTCGTAGCGGCGTCGGGACCGTCGCCGAGCGGCGTGCGGTCGCGGCGCGCGCCACCGCCCGTGGGAGGGAGACTCGCGGCGACCATGGCGAAGCGAGTGACCATCGGCGAGGTGGCCGCCGATGCTGGGGTCTCGGCGGCCACCGTCTCCCGGGTCCTCAACGGCGGTGCCGTCACCGAGGAGACGGCCAGCAGGGTCTGGGCGGCGGTGAGCCGGCTCGATTACACCCCCAACGCGCTCACCAGGAGCGTGTTCGCCGGCCGGTCCAGCACGATCGGCGTGGTGATGCGGGACCTGAGCAGCCCCTTCTTCCTCGATCTGATCCGCGGGATCGACGATGTCGCGGCCGCCAACGGCAGCCTCGTCATGTTCGCCAACACGTTCCGTCAGCGCGACCACGAGACCGCTCTGATCCAGATGATGGACGAGCACCGGGTGCGCGGCCTGATCGTCACGACCGGGGATCAGACAGACGCCCGCATCCGCCGGATGGCGGAGGGCGGCACGCCCTGTGTGGTCGTCGCGCGCAGGTTCGTGGACCCACCGGCCGGCCTGCACACGATCCGGCTGGATGACGCGGCCGCCGGAGCCCTGATGGCCGGGCATCTCGCCGGGCGCGGGCGGACATCCATCGGTGTGGTCACCTCCGGGGACCGCCCGGCGCAGCGGGAACGGGTGGCGGGCCTGCGCCGGGGCCTCGCCGAGCACGGCCTGGCGCTGCCCGGGGAGGCGGAGGCCTCCGCCGAGACCGAGCGGGAGGCCGAACGGGCGGTGGTCGCCCTGCTCGACGGAGCCCGGGGCCGGGGCATGCCACTGGACGCGATCGTCTGCACCACCGGCCGCCTGACCGTCGCCGTGCACACGGCGCTGACCGGCCGCGGCCTCACCATCCCCGACGACATCGCCTTTCTGACGACGGACGACTTCCCCTGGGCGGCCGCGCTCGGGCTCACGGTGATCACGCAGCCTTCGTACGAGATGGGCCGCCGCGCCGCCGAGCTCGTCGTTGACAACCCTGGCGGGTCGGCCGATGTGGTCTTCGAACCAGATCTGGTGCCGCGCGGCTCCACCGACCGGGGCGGGCGTCCCGGTAGCAGGTGACCAGCCCGGCCTCCAGATCGGCGGTGACGGAGGCAGCTCCCGCGTCCGCGGATCGCGTACGACGACGTCCGTACCGGCAACTGGCCAGGTCCTGGCGTCGGATCAGCCGTCTCGCGGACCTTGGTCGGTCGCCCTGGCGGGGCCCTCTGCCTGACGAGCGACCCGGAGGCGAGCTTCATCGCGGACGTTGCGGTCTCATGGCAATGCGCGTTCGCCCTCGATAATAGATAATATATCCAGTTTCGAGGAGACTGGATATATGACCGACACGACCGATCTTCTGGCCGGCGCCCCGCCGCGCCCGCCGCTGCCCTTCGACGTGACCGGGAAGGTGGCGCTCGTGACGGGCGGCGCCCGTGGGATCGGCTACGCGACCGCCCACCGGTTCCTGGAGGCAGGCGCGGCGGTGGCCGTGAACGACATCGACGAGGCCGCACTGGAGGCGGCCGTCGCCGAGTTACGGACAGTCGGCCCGCCGGTGCTCGCACTCCCCGCGGACGTCGGCGACGTCGAGCGGCATCGCCCGATGATCGAGCGAACCGTCGCGGAGCTCGGCCGGCTCGACGTTCTCGTGAACAACGCCGGAACCTTCCAGCCGACGCCGCTGGACGCGCTCGACCCCGCGCTGGTCGACCAGTTGTTCGCGGTCAACGTCAAGGGACTGCTGTTCCTCTCCGCCGCGGCGGCCGAGGTGATGAGCCCCGGAGGCTCGATCGTCAACGTCTCGTCGCTCGGCGGGGTCCGGCCGCCCTTCGGTGGGCTCGCGGTCTACCACGCGACGAAAGGCGCGGTCGACAGCCTGACCCGCGACATGGCGATCACCTGGGGTCCCAGGGGGATCCGGGTCAACGGCGCGGGACCCGGGGGCATCCTCACCGAGGGCCGGGACCAGGTCACCGCCCACCCGTTGTTCCCGCCCGAGATGATGGCCGAGATCATGGGACGGGCAACCGGCCGGCCGCTGGGCCGGATGGGTTATGCCGACGACCTGGCCATGGTGATCCTCTTCCTGACCACCCCGGCCGCCGGCTTCATCACCGGCCAACAGATCCTCGTCGACGGCGGCTACTACTACGCCTGACGGCTCGGAACTCCCGGGCGGACCTTACGCCTGGCGGGAGACCCACTGGGTGATCGCGGCCGCGCCGGCCGACGGGTCCTCGACCATCCAGAAGTGGTTGAGGCCTTCCAGGCGCCGGATGTCTGCGCCGAGCGCCTGCGCCACCTGGGCGGAGAGGTCGGCGTCGTCGGTGGGATCCGCGGTCGGCTGCAGGATCAGCCCGGGCCGGGTGGACCGGCCGGCGGACGCCGCCTCCCAGCCGGTGTGCACATTCGGCATCGCGGAGCGATAAAGGTCGAGAATGGCCGCGGCCATCGTGGCGTCGAAATGGGTGGCCATCCTGCGGCACTCCGCGGGCGGTACGCCGACATACGCGAGCAGGGCGAAAAAGTTGGCCGGGTCGTCGATGGGGACCGCGAGCAACCTCTCCATCCACTCCTCACCGTCACCGGGGGTCTGCCACACCTGCGCATAGTCCTGCCACACGTAGTCACGGTGGGAGACGGCGGCGACGTCGATGGCCCAGCTGCGCACCCGCTCCGGGTACGCCGTGGCGATCCGCAGGGTCAGCAGTGATCCCCAGTCGTGCCCGATGATGTCGATCGGACCTGGGACCGCGTCGAGCTGCTGGAGGATCCAGGCCACCTGCGCGTCTCGGCCACCGGCGAAACCCGGCGGCGTCGCCGTCCCGAAGCCGGCCAGCTCCACGGCCACCGACGGGACGTCGAGGCACTCCCGGACGCCGTCCCAGATCTCCGCTGTCTCCGGGACGCCGTGAACGAGAACAATGGTCACGTCCTCATATTCCGGCATAACGTCCCCTGGCGCCCGGTTCCCACCACGCCCAAGCAACCGGACGGCACGGACCCGCCTGATCAACGCCTACGTGCGCCGGGCGCGCGACTGCGGCCAGCCGGAGCCGGAGCCGGGGAGGGGGGCGGGGGGCGGATCGGCACGGCGGAAGCGGTAGCGCTCGCTCCCGCCGGTGGCCGGTGTTCGCCTGGCGCCAGCTGTCGCGGGTTCGTCGTACCTCGACGATGTTGGAGCGCGGCCAAGGCGGCGCAGACGCTGAGCCGAGTTCTGGCACGTCGGGAAGCCTGCGGCGTACAACCGGTCGATGAGGCGCCGGAAGATAATTGGATATATTATCCACCATGCGGTCGACGACCTCGGCCCATCGGCGAGAGGGGATCTGGCATGGGAAAGCTTGACGGCAAGGTCGCGTTCGTGACCGGCGCCGGCCGCGGACAGGGACGCAGCCACGCGCTGCGGTTAGCCCAGGAGGGTGCGGACATCATCGCGATCGATCTGTGCGAGCAGATCGCAAGCGTCCCGTATCCGCTGGCCACACCGGAGGACCTCGCTCACACGGCCAAGGAGGTCGAGGCGCTCGGCCGTGGCGTCGTCGCCGTGAAGGCCGACGTACGGGAGCGCGCGCAGCTGCGTGCCGCGGTCGACGAGGGGCTCGCCCGCTTCGGCCGGCTCGACATCGTCGTCGGCAACGCCGGCGTCTGCCCCTGGGACGACCTGTCGCTGTGCGGGGGCTTCGTCGACGGCACCGACGTCGACCTCATCGGCGTGATGAACACCGTCGCGGTCAGCCTGCCGCATCTGAAGGCAGGCGCGTCGATCATCCTCACCGGCTCGACCGCGGGGATGATGAAGGGCACCACGGAGATGCTTGGCAACACCGGCGGTGTCGGCTACTCGTGGGCCAAGCAGACCGTCGCCCGCTACACCGAGGTCCTCGCGCTGCAGCTCGCGCCGCACAACGTCCGGCTGAACGCGATCCACCCGACCAACGTCAACACGCCGCTGATCCACAACGACCGGATCTACAGGACGTTCCGGCCGGACCTGGAGAACCCGACCCGGCAGGACGCGGAGCTCGCCCTGCCCGTCCTGCAGGCCATGCCCATTCCGTACATCGAGCCGGAGGACGTCAGCGCGCTCGTGCTGTTCCTCGCCTCCGACGACGCGAGGTACATCACCGGTCTGAACCTGCGTATCGACGCGGGCGGAATGCTGAAGGGCCAACCCGCTCTCTGAGCTCGCCGGAACCGCATCCCTGCCCGACCATCGACAGCCCCGCCGGCCCGCGGATGTGAGCCGGGCCGGCGGGCCACACGCCTCGAACGCACCCGCACCGGGACACCGGCGGCCGCTCTCGCCGTGCGCACCATCGCCGGCAGCGCTGTCGGCGCCATACTCGCCACGCTGCCCGCCCTGGCCGACGACCCGCACGCGGACCTGCCCGGCCTCATCGACGAGGCCCTGGGCTACCTGGAGACCGGACTACCTGTGTGAGGCGGCGATCTGCCGCCGGAAAAGCGGAAGTCGGCGGTTCGGCCCCACCTCTGCCCGCCACCTCTGCCCGCCACGTCTGACCCGGTGTTTCGACGCTCCGTCGAGCACCTTGGAGATCGTTGTCTGGCAACAGGTGTGGCAACGCGGAACCGCGGACGATGATCATGTCGCGTTTGATCTGGGCGAACATCGCCAGTATCTGGAGGAGCATGCGGCCGATGGGAACGGCAGCTCACATCCATGGTGTTGATCAGGCGGTGCCGATCTCGCGCTCCTGGTATTCGCGCGGTGAGAGTCCGTGGAAGCGTGTGAAGGCGGCGCTGAAGGTCGGCAGGTGAGCGTAGCCGACGCGGTGGGCGACGGAGCTGGGCTTGGCGCCGCCGACGAGCAGGTCGCGAGCCATGCGCATGCGGGCCGCGTAGCGCCAGCGGGCGAAGGTCATTCCAGTCTGCTCGTGGAACAGTCGGTGGACGTCGGCGGGCAGGTCGAAGTCGGTCGCTCCAGCAGAGACCCCGATGCGGCGCAGGTAGTCCATGGCAGCTTCGCGCCCACGAGGGTCGGTGGGCATCGGCACCGATAGTGCCCGCTGCGCGGCGACCTGCTCGGCGAACAGGTCGATGATGCGGGTCGGGTCATAGTCGACCGGGCGCAGCGAGGTTCGGGCGCTGATGGAGGAGAACATCAGGTAGTCGTCCCACGCCCGCGGGAACTGCACCTGAATCGGTTCGATCAGTTGGAGATCGGCGGTGCTGGCGTTTCCGAGCGGCAGCGAGATGGAATCCTGGCGAAGCCCAGTAATGTGCTCGACTCCCGCCGGTATCCAGGTCGCGACGCCACGCGGTCGCTCGTAGCGCCTAAGACCGATGTCGAGGTAACCGCTGCCGCGATACATCCAACTGAGCACGTGACTGTCCATGGTGTGCAGGGGTGTGCGGGCTGCGGGCAGCAGATCGGGTGCATGGGCGGCAGCACCGCCTCTCCGCATCAGGCGCACGAAGTTGTCAGCCTGGCGTGCTGTGCCGGCTCGCCCGGTCAGGCCACCGGTGAGCGCGTGGGCGGCGAGCTCCCTGGCGAACTCGTGAGGGGTCGGCCCGAACTGCTGCTGGAACGCGCGCCGGAAACCGCCGCGGCTGGCGAAGCCCACTCTCGCTGCCACCTGATCAACGTCGTACCCGGCGGCCAGAAACTCGACGGCGGCGGTCAGCCGGCAGCGCAGTCGCCACTGCTCGAAAGTGAGCCCGGTATCGGCGAGGAACTCGCGTAGCAGGGTGCGTGGACTAGAGGGCACCCGGGTTGCCCATTCCTTGAGGGTGAGGTCGAGCGCGGGGTCGCGGATCAGTTCCTCGGCCACTGCTCTCGCCCCGGCGGCCTTCGGCATGGTCGGGGGATCAAACAGTGCCGAAGGAGTGGTGGCCCCGCCGCGCAGAGATGAGGTTGGGCGTGGGTCGAAACCACGAAGAAGATCGGCTACCCCGTCAGGCGAGTACCCGTGACCGGTGAACGGTGTGACCTGAAGGTTGAAGTACTGGATCAGCCAGTCCTGCCAGTCATCGGGGACGTCGAACCGTGTCGGTTTGGTCGGCGCCCAGGCCCCGACGCCGGCGTCGAGCCAGTACGGGAAAGCGACCGTGCCGGGCTCGGTGATCGTCAGAGCGCGGTTTCGGTAACTCTGAGGCGTCCAGATGCCTTCGCCGCCAGCGAGAGAGAACTCCGTTCCGCCGTCCAGAAGCACCCGCGCGCGACCGGCACGGACCCAGATCAGCATGTGACTGGGGCGCTCCGCCGGAACCATCCGTGCTCTCGGTATCGGCGGCGGAGACGAGCCAATCATGTCCTAACTATATGGCGACCTGTGTACCCAAGTGTGGTGAGGTTTACCGTACCTTACCAGTGGCCCCCTGCTGTTGGCGGCGCGCGGCCTCCTCACCCTGGACTTGATCGGAAGGGGCTTCCCTCAGCATGCCGAAGACCTCACGTGGGCTCACCGTGCACCCGCTGACCCTGCGAGAGGTCGAGGTGGTTCGGGTGGTGGACCTGACGCCGGGGATGCGACGGGTCACGTTGGGTGGCAGGCAACTTCGTGCGTTCACCTCGGCGAACGGATTCCCGCAGCCGGCGTTCGACTCGACGGGCTTCGACGACGACCTTCGGTTGGTGTTCTGCTACCCCGATCAGGCCGAGCCGGTGCTGCCAGTGCAGAAGGAGAAGGGCCTCGAGCTGCCGAGGGACCCCCGGCCGTTGTCAAGGAGCTACACAGTCCGTCGCTGGAACCCCGCGACCGGAGAACTGGACGTGGACATCGTCAAGCACGGTATCGGTGTCGGCAGCACCTGGGCGTACCGCACCCAACCCGGCGACCGCATCCACTTCCACGGCCCGAACGCATCGCGGGCGCTGCCGCAGGACGCGGACTGGCTTCTTGTCGCCGGCGACGACACAGCGATCCCCGCGATCGCCCGCCTGCTTGACGAGTTGCCCGATGACGCGCGGGCGCAGGTGTTCGTCGAGGTCGCCGAAGACGCTCATCGGCTGGAGCTGAGGGCTCTGCCGCGGGTTGAGGTGACCTGGTTGGTGCGCGGCGACGCCGAGGCGGGCACGACCACGCTTCTGGTGGACGCGGTCAGGAACAGTGGCTGGTGGGACGGTCGACCGTTCGCGTGGTTCGCGGGAGAGCGCTCGACGGTGCGGGATCTGCGTCGCCATCTGGTCGAGGACCGGGGTGTGCCCAAGGAGGACATCGAGTTCACCGGGTACTGGCGTCGTGGCGAGGTCACTGCCCTGGAGGCCGACGGGGCGGTGCCCGACCCCGAGAAGTCGATCACGCCCTTCGAGAAGCTCCATCAATTGACTGAACTGGTCCCACCGATCGCGATACGCACCGCCGTCGAGCTGGGCATTCCCGAGCTGATCTCGCGTGGTGTCAGCAGCGTGGCGGACCTGGCAGTCAGAGCGGACGCCGACGAGCGGGCGTTGGGCAAGCTGCTGCGCTACCTGCATGCCCTGGACGTGCTGACCGAGACCGAACCGGGCCGCTACGAACTTACGCCGGTGGGTGAAGTCCTGACCGTCGAGTTCGTCGCGGACTCCTTGCACCCGTCCGGGGTGGGAGGCCGGGAGATGCTCGGCGTCTACGGGCTCACCGAGTCGATCCGCACTGGCCGGTCGTCCTACGCCTCCGTCACGGGCCAGACCTTTGCCGAGGTGCGGGCCGAGCAGGACTACGAGGACCGCTACCTGGAACGGCTGGCCGAGTTCCAGCACGCGCTGGCTATGTCGATCGCCAAATCCGGCCTGCTTACCGGTGTCCGGCATCTGGTGATCCACTCCGGTGGCGCGGGGGTGCAGGCCCGCGAGTTCGTCGCCGCACATCCCGATCTGCGGGTGACGATCTGCGCGCTGCCCGCCCAGGCCGACTGGCTCAGCCGCGACCTGCCCGCCACGATCCCCGACGAGCAGCAGCGGGCGCGGGTCAGCGTGGTCGAGCAGTCGGTATTCGAGCCCAGCCCCGAATCGGACGTCGTATTCATCAGCCGCGCCTTCAAGGCGCTACCCGACGCCGACGCCGCCCACGCTCTCCGCCGAGCGTCCGAGAACCTCCTCCCGGGTGGGCGGGTGCTGCTGGTCGAGGAGGTCTTCGACACCGACGACCTCGATGAGCATGACGGCGAGGCCGACCTGGTCGGACTCGCGGTACATGGCTCCGGTCTACGCACCGCCGAGGAACTGGACACCGTGATCACCCGGTCTGGGCTCACCCGCACAGAGACGCACATCGTCGGCTGGGGCACCACCGTCCACGAACTCGTCCGCAACGGCACCGACTGGTCCTGAGGTGCTCCTTTCCTTCCGGGTAGCTGCCCCTACCAAATTTAGGGGCAGCACGGAAGATAGCGCCACCACGAACGCCGCCGCACCCGCACCGTCCATCACCCTGGAACACCCTAATAGTGACTGTCCGGATTTATAGCGGGGCACACCACCCCCGCCCGAATGAAGAACAGAAGGAAGAACGCGTCCATGACCTTTATCAGACCACGACGCCGCAGTGCGGCCCTTGTCGCCGCGTTGCTGGGCACCGTGATCCTCCTCGCGGGGTGCGGCAGCGACGACAAAAACGATCAAGGTGACGCGGTCGGAGCGACCCGCACGGTGGAGGCCGACAACGGCACGGTCGAGATCCCGGCGCACCCGAAGCGAATTGCAACGCTCGGGAGACTGACCGTGTCGTTCCTCGACCTCGGCGGCGAGCCGGTGGGCGTCACGGAGGTGGACGCTTCCGTGCTCGATCTACTGCCCAAGGAGCAGCAGGCCGCGTACAAAGCGGCCAAGCTCCTCGGCTCCGGCGCCAGCGAAGCCGACCTCGAGCTGCTGGCCACCCTCAAGCCCGACCTCATCTTGTTCTCCGCACCTGAGTCCGACTTCGAGCAGATGAAGTCGCAACTGGAATCGATCGCCCCGACGATCTTCTTCGGATTCAGCTCGGACTGGAAGACCCGTCTGTCCGTGACCGCGGATGCCACCGAGCTGACGGACGCTCTCAACGAGCAGAAGACCGAGTACGAAGAGAAACTCGCCGGGTTCCAGGGCAAGTACTCGAAGATCATCCAGGACACCACGTTCGGCGAGGTCAACAGAGGTTCCTGGCAGGACGCGGGAATGTTCAGCCTCAACGGCTCGCAGTGCTCGGAGATAGCTCGCGCGGACATTCCGCTCGACATCCCCGATCTGGGTGAAGGGGGCGAGGAGCGGTCGTTCGAGAAGATCGGCGACCTGTCCGAGTTCGATGTGCTCATTTACCCCGTGGACGCTGAGGGGAAGGTCGCGGAAGGTTTCGTCCCCGTGGCGGACTCGAACGCGTGGAAGGCCCTTCCCGCTGTGACATCCGGGAAGGCTCTGGGTGTCTACTGCTTCGGCGATGTCAGCTTCACCAGAAGCTATCGAACCTACTCTCAGTACCTGGATTCACTCGACAAGGCTCTGGCGACGCTCGCGACGGCGGGATGACAGCGCAGACCAGTGACGTCGAGGTCCGGATGCCCGCCGTGGCGGCATCCGGACCTCGGCCGCGCGCCGTCGGTCTGCTCGCGGTGCTGGCGACACTGTTCGTACTGCTGGTGCTGAGCCTGTTGGTTGGCTCGAAGGCGATTGCGCTGTCGGTGATATGGGATGCGCTGTTTCATCCGTCGTCCGACATCGATCAGTTCTCGATCCGTGACTACCGTCTGCCGCGCACGATCGTCGGGCTCGTCGTAGGCATGGCGTTGGGAGTCGGGGGGGCGTTGATCCAGGCATTGACGCGCAATCCGCTGGCTGACACCGGTATCCTCGGCGTGGGCGCGGGTTCCTCCTTCGCGGTGACCATTGCCGTCGGCGTGCTCGGAATCCGCGATATCAGTGGCTACATGTGGTTCGCGTTCGCCGGAGCGCTGATCGTCACGGTCATGGTCCTGCTCCTGGGATCGACCCGACACGGCCAGTCGCCGGGAGTCATGGTGCTCGCCGGGGTCTGCGTCGGCGCGGTGCTCGACGGCGCCGGGTCGGCACTTCAGCTGACCAACCCGGATGCGTTCGATGCGATGCGGTCGTGGGCTGCCGGTTCGATCCTGGGACGCCCCCTCGACGTGGTGTGGCCGGTCCTGCCGTTCTTCGCCGTGGCACTCGTTCTGGCCCTTGCGGTGTCGGGGCCACTCAACGCGATGGCTCTCGGCGACGAGATCGCCGCCGCCCAGGGCGTCCGTCTGGCCCGCACCCGCGTCCTCGCGATCATCGCGCTGACACTGCTCGCTGGAGGCGCGACCGCCATCGCGGGCCCCATCGGATTCGTCGGGCTCATGGTGCCGCATGTGGCCCGCTGGTTCGTCGGCCCGCACCAGCGCTGGATCTTCGCCTACAGCATTCTCCTCGCCCCGTGCCTGCTGCTGACCTCCGACATCCTCGGGCGAGTCGTCATGCGGCCCAGCGAGATCCCCGTGGGCATCGTCACCGCCTTCATCGGCGCACCCGTGCTCATCGCACTGGTGCGGCGGAAGAAGGCGAGCGGACTATGAGCAGCGGCATTACCTCCCGGTCTGGATCAACGCACCTTCGCCCAACTGGTGGGGCTGCCCGGGGGCGGCTGGACTTCGGGCGGCGGGTGCTGGTGCTGCGGCGGGGGAGGATCGCGGTCCGGCTTGAGTGGCGCTCGGTCATCGTCTGCGCGGTGCTCGCCGTCGCGGTCGCCTGCATGGCGGTGCTCGCGCTGATGACGGGCTCGTACCGGCTCAGCCCTGGGCAGGTGGTCTCCGCGCTGGCCGGCGGGGAGACCGGCCTGGTCCACGACATCGTGGTCGAGTGGCGGGCGCCCCGGGTCGCCGCGGCGCTGGTGTTCGGTGCCGCGTTGGGGGTGAGCGGGGCGGTCTTCCAGTCGATGTTGCGCAACCCGCTCGCCGACCCCAGCATCATCGGATTCTCCCAGGGCTCCTACACCGGCGCGTTGATCGTGATCCTCCTCGTCAACGGCACCTACGTTCAGTTGATAGGCGGGGCGTTGCTGGGGGGGATGGCCACCGCCATCGCCGTGTACGTGCTCGCCTACCGGCGAGGGGTGCAGGGGTTCCGGTTGATCATTGTCGGCATCGGCGTGTCGGCGATGCTCGGCTCGCTCAACACCTGGTTGATACTCAGAGCCGACCTGGAACAGGCGATGGCGGCCGCCGCGTGGGGCGCCGGATCACTCAACGGGGTGTCCTGGGATCGGGTGGCCATCGGTGCTGTGTGCATCGCTGTGCTTCTGCTGCTGGCTGCGATGTCGAGCCGGCCGATGCGGCAGATGGAGCTGGGTGACGATACCGCCGCCGCTCAAGGGGTGCGGGTCTCGCCGGCCCGCCTCGGCATGGTCGTGGTGGGGGTGGCACTGACGGCGGTCGTCACGGCTGCGTCAGGGCCGATCGCGTTCATCTCCCTGATCGCGCCGCAGATTGGACGCCGCCTCGTCCGCACCGCGGGGATAACTCTCGCACCCGCCGCCTTCGTCGGCGCGTTGCTGTGTCTGGTGGCGGACTACCTGGCTCAGCACGTCGCCCCAACTCCCCTGCCGGTGGGGATCATCACCGTCATTCTCGGCGGTGGGTACCTCGGGTATCTGCTTTTCACCGAAGCCAGGAGACGCCTATGAACACCAACACCATCATCGATCCTGCGGTGGCGAGAGACGTAACCACTCATACTCCGCCGCCTGGCGGCTCACGCCTGCGCGTGGAGTCCGCGACGATCGGTTACGACAGGCGCATCATCAGCGAGGGCCTGTCGGTGTCCATTCCGGACGAGTCGTTCACAGTCATCGTGGGCCCGAACGCGTGCGGGAAGTCCACTCTGCTGCGCGGCCTGTCGCGGCTGTTGAAGCCGTCCGCGGGTCAGGTGGTCCTCGATGGTGTGGCTATCCAGTCGTACAAGACGAAGGAGGTGGCGCGGCGGGTCGGCCTGCTGCCGCAGACCTCGATCGCCCCGGACGGGATCACCGTGGCCGACCTGGTGGCTCGGGGTCGGTATCCGTATCAGGGGTTCATCCGGCAGTGGACCGAGGCCGACGAGCGGGCCGTGGTCAGGGCGATGGACCAGACCGCGGTCACCGACCTGTCCGGCCGCCTGGTGGACGAACTGTCGGGAGGCCAGCGACAGCGGGTGTGGGTGGCGATGGCGCTCGCGCAGCACACCAGCATCCTGCTGCTGGACGAGCCGACCACCTTCCTCGACATCACCCATCAGATCGAACTGATGGAGCTGTTCACCGACCTGCACCACGTCGGCCACACCCTGGTCGCCGTGCTGCACGACCTGAATCATGCTGCTCGCTACGCCACGCACCTGATCGCCATGAAGAACGGCGCCGTGGTCGCCGAGGGGCCACCGTCGGAGATCGTGACGGCCGAACTGGTCGAAGAGGTGTTCGGTTTGCGCTGTCTGGTGGTGCCCGATCCGGTAGCGGGCACTCCTCAGGTGGTGCCGCTGGGCCGTGACCGCGGTGGCGAAGGCGTGCGGGAGGGCCGCTGATGCGCACCGATCCGATGGAGCTGGGGCGAGGACCGCTGACGCGGTGGCTACCGGTGCTGGGACAGGCTGCGCCTGAACCTCCTGACGTCCAGTCATTCGAGTTCGGGGAGGGTGATCGTCCCGGACAGTTCGTGGCGCGCGTCATCTTCTCGCTGCCACGCATCACGATCCCCGCGATGCTGTTGGCGATCGTGTGGCAGGTGGGCGAGTCGGCTGTCCCGGTGGTGATGGGGCTCGCGATCGACCGGGCGCTCGTGACCGGGGATGCCGGGCAACTGGTGCTTTGGCTCGGTGTGCTGGTGGCCTTGTACGTCGCGCTGACGGCGGCGGCCAGGTTTACGAATCGGCTCAACACGTATGTGGTCCAGTTGTTGCAGCACCGACTGCGCGCGACACTCTCGACCAGAGTGCTGCATTCCGACGGCAGCGCGGCGCGGGCGCCGGCGGACAATGTGGTCTCGGCCATGACCAACGACGTCTTCCGCCTGGCCAACGCCGGGATGCTCGTGGTTCTGCCGATCTCGAGGATCGCCGCCATATTGTTCATCGCTGTCTCGTTGCTGGCGATGTACTGGCCGCTCGGGGTCATGGTGCTGCTCGGCGCGCCCGTGGCGGTCTGGTTGATGGGCCTGCTGAGCGAACGTCTCTCCCGCGACACCCGCGAATACCAGGATCTCCTCGCTGAAACCGTTGGACGGGCTACCGATCTGGTCGCCGGGTACCGGGTGATCAAGGGCGTACGCGCCGAGGCCGAAGCGACCAGGCGATACCGGCAGGCCAGCAGGGAGACCCTGGTCGGCGCCAGGCGCAACGCCGGGCTACTCGGCAGGTTTCTTGTGGGCTCCGGTGCGGTGAATGGCGTGTTCGTCGCCGCGGTGACAGGGCTGGCGGGCTGGTTCGCGGTGAACGGGCAGCTGAGCGTCGGTGAGTTGATCGCCGCGGGTGGCCTCACCCAGGCGCTGCTGCCACAGATGCAGGCGATCGCGAGTTATTCCATCCCCAATCTCGCGGGCGCCCGCGCCTCAGCCGCGCGAATCATGGACGTGCTCAGGAACGCAGGCACCGCCGCATCCGGGCACGATGACGCGATACGACAGCGGTGCACGCCGCCGCCTCTACAGGACGTGCCCGTGCTGGATGTCGGCGTGTTGGATGTCGGCGTGCCCGGTGCGTCAATCCGGGTGGAGCCTGGTGAGCTGGTGGGAGTGCACGCCGATGATCGGATTGCCGCCCGCATCGCTGACGCGCTGCTGAAGCCGTGGGCCGCCAACGACATCGAGGTGCGTCTCGACGGCCGGCCGGCGCACGAACTGACCCCGGCGGAGTACCGTTCCCTGGTCACCGCCGCACCTCATCGGGCAACGTTGTTCACCGGCACCATCCGCGACAATCTCGCTGTCACCGCCTGCCTGCCCGAGCGAATGGACAGTGCGGTGTGGGCGGCTGCCTGTGAGGACTTCGCAGCCGATCTCGACACCCCCGTCGGTGAGAACGGCAACCGGCTGTCCGGTGGCCAGCGTCAACGGGTCGCACTCGCTCGAGCCTTCGCGACCGATACTCCGGTGCTGGTGCTGCACGACCCGACCACCGCCGTCGACTCGGTGACCGAACAGACCATCGCCAAGCGGCTGGTCGGTATCAGCACAGATCGCTCGACCCTGCTGATCGCCTCGTCCCCGGCCCTGCTCGGCTGCTGCGACCGTGTTGTCGACCTCCTCGACAACATGCCGGTGCTTGGAAAGGCCGCGCTGTGACCGGGGGATCCGCGCCGACAGAGCACACGCTGCCGGTCGCGGGCGGACGTGAGACCGCTCGGGAGGTGTGGCGGCTCAGCCGTGGGCATCGACTCGGTCTGGCCGCCCTCGTGGTGCTGGGAATCGCAAGCACCGCCATCGACCTGATCGGACCCGTCGCGATCGGGTTCCTCATCGATCGGGTCCAGGAAGGCACCGCCGAGCTCGGTACCGTGCTGACCGTCACCGCGATCATGGCGGTCTCGGCCGTTCTCGGTGCCGCTGGCACGGCGGCGACGATCGTCCTGGCTACTCGCATGTACCACACCATCCTCGCCGGGCTGCGGGAGGAGCTGGTCTCCCGTGCCCTGACGCTGCCGCAGCATGTCGTCGAGTCTGCCGGCACCGGGGATCTGATCTCCCGGTCCAGCGACGACGTCACCGCGGTTGCCGACGCGGCTCCCGCGGTGATCCCGGCGCTTACCGTCACGTCCTTCACCATCGTCATGTCGCTGGGCGGGCTCGCCGCGGTGGAATGGCCCTACGCCGCCGCACTTGTCGTCGTGCTGCCTGTCTACGTGCTCTCCATGCGGTGGTACCTGCGAACAGGCCCGCGGGTGTACCTGGCCGAGCGTGCGGCGATGAGCGCGCGTGCCCAGCAGATTCTGGAGTCGCAACGCGGCTACGCCACTGTGCTGGGATTCAGGCTTGCCGAGCAGCGGCACCGGGCCGTGACCACCACCTCCTGGGGCGTATCGGTGCAGGCGCTGCGGGCGCGCACCGTGCAGAGCATGCTCAACACCCGCCTGAACTTCGGCGAGTGCCTGAGCCTGGCCGCCGTGCTTGTCGTCGGCTTCGTCCTCATCGACCACGGAGCCTCGACTGTCGGCGGCGCGACCACCGCCATGCTGCTCGTGCTACGCCTGCTGAACCCGGTCAATCAGCTGCTGTTCGTCATCGACACTCTCCAGTCCGCCCTCGCGTCGCTGAACCGCATGGTCGGAGTCACCACCATCCCCGTCGCGGACGCGCCAGGCATCGCGACGAGCAGCAGCGTCCATCTCCGCGAGGTCTCCTTCCACTACGGGGTCGGCCCCCGCGTACTCGTCGATGTCACGCTCGACATCCCCACCGGTCAGCGTGTCGCCGTCGTGGGTTCGTCGGGTGCCGGCAAGTCCACGCTGGCCACGGTGATCGCCGGCATTCACCAGCCCGACGCCGGGACCGTGGCCCGACCGGAGCGCACGATGATGATCACCCAGGAAGTACATGTGTTCGGCGGGACATTGCGCGACAACCTCACCCTCGCCGCACCGGATGCCACCGACGGCCAGGTAGGGGCTGCGCTGGAAGTGGCCCAGGCCGGGGGGATGCTCGACCTGCTGCCCAATGGCCTTGACACGGTGCTCGGTGGTGGCGGGTACGAGCTGACCGCCGCACAGGCACAACAGGTGGCGCTCACTCGCCTGATCCTGGCCGACCCGGATCTAGCGATCTTCGATGAGGCCACCGCCGAGGCGGGTTCCGCGTATGCCGGACTGCTCGACCGTGCCGCCGACGCTGCGCTGACCGGGCGCACTGGCCTGGTGATCGCGCACCGGCTCTCGCAGGCCGCCGCCTGCGATCTGGTCGTGGTGATGGAGCACGGCCGTATCGCCGAGCGAGGAACCCATGCAGAGCTGATTGCCGCCGGCGGGGCGTATGCCGCGCTTTGGTCGGCTTGGCGGGCCGGGCAGGAGGCTGGAGCGAACGGGTAGGGGTGATTGGACGTCAGCCCACACTGCACCTACCACTCCAGCTCGGTGAATCAATCGATCACCGGAGCCGAACCAGTGGCCAAATTCAGGTGCTACGCGTTCATTCTCTTGTGAGGTATGCGCTGCTGCTCTTGGGCATCTCTCACGAATCTCGTCGATGCGAGTTTCGTCGACCTATGTAAATTTAGGTTAGGTTACCTTACACTGGTGGTATGGATGGTCAGCGCGGTGAGGGTTCGCGATGAGCGGGGTCGGGGATTCCCGTGAGGATGCGGGGAGTCCATCGGCTGGAGAAGATGTTCCTTCTGATC